>NZ_PSWB01000025.1:0-60606 GCF_002931865.1 Rathayibacter sp. AY1C7
GGGGTGCGGGGTAGGGGGTGTGCGGCGGGCTCCACGATCGGTAGGCCTGCCGTTGCCGGGTGCCGGACCGGATCGTGGAGGTGCCCCTGATCGGGGCCGCAGTCTCGATCCGTCCGGCAGCCGCTCTTGACATGCGAGCGAAGTAAGTGTTCGATCAGTCACATGCCTTCCCCCTCCTCCCGCTCCACCGCCGAGGCGCAGCGCGAGCGGATCACCGCGGCGGCGCTCCACGTGTTCGCGCGAACCGGCTACGCCGCGACTCCGATCACCGAGGTCGCCGCCGAGGCCGGCGTCTCGCCCGCCTACGTCTTCCGCCTGTTCCCGGGCAAGCTCGGCGTCTTCGTCGCCGCGGTCGACCGCTGCTACGAGCAGGTGGCGTCCACGCTCGCGGCGGCGGGGGAGGCCTCGCCCTCCTCGGACCCGGCCGACCGGCTCGAGGCGATGACCGTCGCCTACATCGACCTGATCGCCGACCGCGACCTGATCATGCTGCAGTCGCAGGCGCAGAGCGCGTGCGACGTCCCCGAGATCCGCGAGGCGGTGCGCCGCGGGATCTCCGCGGTCGTCCGGACGGTCACCGTCGTCTCCGGAGCCGACGGCCCGGCCGTGCAGCGCTTCGTCGCCTACGGGCAGCTCTGTCACCTGATCGTGCAGACCGACCTCGGCGGCGTCGACTCCGAGTGGGCCCGCATCGTCTCCGACGGCATCCGGCACCGCGACTGAGTCCGCGGTCCTTCCTTCTCCCTCCTCTTCCTCCTCCTCTTCGCCACCCTCTTCCTCATGTCCGCCGTTGTGACTGTCCAGTCACTCACCTACCCCCTCCAGGAGCCCCTCGTGACCACCACGCTTCCCCGCACCACCACCCGCGTCGTCCTCCCCGGGATCGTCGAGCCGTCCGGGCTGCTCCTCGAGCAGGCGCCGGTCGAGCCTCCCGCGGCCGGCGAGCTGCTCGTCGCCGTCGAGGCCACCGGCATCTCGTTCGCCGAGCAGTCGATGCGCCGCGGCCGCTACTTCGCCCAGCCGCCGTTCCCCTTCACGCCCGGCTACGACCTCGTCGGCCGGGTCCTCGCGGTCGGCCCCGGCGGCGACGCGTCGCTCGAGGGCCGCCGGGTCGCCGCCCTCACCAAGACCGGCGGTTGGACGGGTCACGCCCGCGTCGCCGCCCGCGACTGCGTTCTCGTCCTCGACGGAGTCGCGTCCGAGGACGCCGAGGCCGTCGTGGTCAACGGAGTGACGGCGTGGCAGATGCTGCACCGCTCGGCCCGGGTCTCCCGCGGCGACACGATCCTCCTGTTCGGCGCGAACGGCGGAGTCGGCGGCCTCGTGCACCGCCTCGCCCGCCTCGAGGGGATCCGCGTGATCGGCGCCGCCTCGCCCCGCCACCACGAGGCCCTCCGAGCGGCCGGAGTGGAGCCCGTCGACTACGCCGATCCCGACCTCGCCGCTCGCGTGCGCGAGCTCGCTCCCGGCGGAGTGCAGGCCGTGTTCGACAACGTCGGCGGAGCGACGACCCGGCTGGCGTGGTCGCTGCTCGCGCCCGGCGGCACCCTCGTCGCGTACGCGATCGTCAGCGCGAGCACCGGGAGCATCTGGCCCCCGTTCCTCCGCCAGCTCGCGCGGATCCAGGCCTACCAGCTGGCCCCCAACGGCCGGCGCGCGGCCTTCTACGACCTCTGGGCGGGCCACTCGATGCGCCCCGCGCGCTTCCGTGCGAGGCTCGAGGAGGACCTCGGCCGCGTGCTCGGACTCCTCGCCGACGGCTCGCTGACGGCCAACATCGCCGCCCGCTTCCCGCTCACGGGGATCGTCGAGGCGATGGAGCTCGCCGAGTCCCGAACGCTCGACGGCAAGGTGATCCTGCTGCCATGAGCGGGGTGCGTCCGGGCGGAGGGTGATTCCGGCGCGGAGGCGCCCGGGCGGCGAGCAGGGGAGAATGGCGCGGTGGACACGGGACTGGTCGAGGTGCTGAAGGCGCTGGGCAATCCCACGCGACTGCAGATCATGGAGTGGCTCCGCTCTCCCGAGGCGTCGTTCAGCGAGTTCGAGCCGATCGCCGACCGCGCCGAGTTCGGGGTCTGCGTCACCCATCTCGCCGCCAAGAGCGGTCTCGCGCAGTCGACGATCTCGTCGTACATGGGATCCCTGGAGCGCGCGGGCCTCGTCCGCTCGACGCGCGTGGGGAAGTACACCCACTACCGGAGGAGCGACGCCGACGTCGACGGGCTCCTGAAGCGGCTCGGAGCCTCGATCTAGCGACGTATCGCGAATCGTCGATATGATCGGCCGCATGACCGATGCTTCCGAGGCCGCTCCTGCTCGCCGCGCTCTGCTCGTCCACGCCCATCCCGAGGAGCGGTCCTTCTCCTCGGCGCAGGCGGACGCGGTCCTCGAGCAGCTGAGGGCCGACGGCATGGAGGTGCGCCGGCTCGACCTGTACGCCGAGGGCCGGGACCCGGTGCTGCACCGCGACCAGTTCGCGCCCGGCTCCGGCTACTTCAAGCCGCAGGCGCAGCAGATGACCGCGGTCCTCGAGAAGACGCTCGGGGAGCCCGTCACGAGCGACCTCGACGAGCTGCTGCAGGGGGATCTCCTGGTGCTCTCGTTCCCCCTGTGGTGGTTCTCGATGCCGGCGATCATGAAGGGCTGGATCGACCGCGTCTTCGTGATGGGCGCGACGTTCGGAGGCGAGCACGGCGTCTTCGCCGAGGGCGGCCTGCGCGGCAGGAGCGCGATGCTCCTGCTGACGACGGGCGGCGGCGAGGCGGCCTTCGCGCCCGGCGCCGCCGACGGCTACGGCGACCTGCAGTCGTTCCTCTTCCACATCCATCGCGGGATGCTCGAGTTCGTCGGGTACGACGTCCTGCCCCCGGTGGTCACCTACGGTCCCGCCCGCCTCGACGCGGCCGGACGCGAGGACGCCCTGCAACGGGCTCGCGCGCAGGCGTCCGCATCGACGGCCCGGCTGCGCGGCGCCTAGCGTTCGCCGCTGCGCTTCCCGGCCGCCCTCAGCCCCGCGACCGGCTCGCGTGCGCGCGGGCCTTCATCCGGTTGCCGCAGGTCGCCATCGAGCACCACTTGGCGGTGCCGGGGCGGCTGCGGTCGAGGAGGAAGAGGTTGCACTCGTCGTTCGCGCAGGCGCGGAGTCGCCCGGGGAGGCGGGCGTTCACCGCGGACCAGGCGAGGACCGACTCCACCGCGAGGCGATCCGGCTCGGGAGCGCTCAGCTCCCACACGACGCCCTCACCGGTGACGCGCGGGGTGCGCACGGCGTGCGCGACCAGGTCCGCGAGCTCCGCGACGGCCGCGGGCGCGCCCGAGCGCACGACGGCCTGGAGCGCGTCGCGGGCACGGCGCAGCTGCTCGAGCTCGTCCTCGGTGCCGACTCCGCCCCACCGCCGCGCGAGCTCGCGACCGGACGCGTCCCCGAGGCCGTCCGTCGGCCGTCCGTCCACCACCGGGGCGCTGTTCAGCACCGCCAGGAGCAGCTCCTCATCCCGATCCATCGCTCCCCGTCCTCCCGCCGTGCGGCCCGTTCGATCCATGCTAGCGTCCGGCTAACCAGTAAATCTACCGTAAGGGGTTAGCCATGGTCGTCGTCCATCACCGCACCGTGTCCGTCGACGGACTCGACGTCTTCTGGCGGGAGGACGGGCCCGTCGACGCGCCCGTCCTCCTGCTGCTGCACGGGTACCCGAGCAGCTCGCACATGTTCCGCCACCTCCTTCCCGCCCTCGCGGGGCACTACCGCGTCATCGCTCCCGACCACATCGGCTTCGGACGCTCGTCCGCGCCCTCCGTCGACGACTTCGACTACACGTTCGCGGCCCTGACCGCGGTGACCGGCCGCTTCCTCGAGACCATCGGGGTGACCCGGTACACGATGTACGTCCAGGACTACGGCGCCCCCGTCGGCTGGCGCCTCGCCCTCGCCGATCCGTCCGCGGTCGTCGCCGTGATCTCGCAGAACGGCAACGCCTACGAGGAGGGCTTCGTGCCCGGCTTCTGGGACCCGATCTGGGCCGACGCCGCCGAGCGGACCGACGAGACGCGCGAAGCCCTCCGACCGGCCCTCGGCCGGGAGGCCGTCGAATGGCAGTACACCCACGGTGTCCCCGACTCCACCACCGTCGATCCGGACGCCTGGGAGCACGACCTCGCGCTCCTCGCCCGCCCCGGCCAGGTCGACGTGCAGCTGGCGCTCTTCCGCGACTACGCCACCAACCGCGCCCTGTACCCCGCCGTGCATGCGTGGATCCGCGAGTCCGGAGTCCCCGTCCTCGCCGTCTGGGGCCGGAACGACGAGATCTTCGCCCCCGCCGGTGCCCAGGCGTTCCTCCGCGACGCCCCTCACGCGCGCATCGAGCTCGTCGACGGCGGGCACTTCCTGCTCGAGTCCCACCTCGACCGCGTCGTCAGCGCGATCACGGACTGGCTGCGCCCGGCGTGATGCCCGAGGACGGGCGGGAGGGCCTCGTCGCCCGCCCGACGCTCCTCAGCGGACGGTGGTGGCAGCGGTGTCGGCGTTGCTGCGGATCGACGGATCCGGAGTCCTCACGGAGAAGGTGGTTGCGAGCGCTGTGACCGTGCCTGCGCTCGCGGCCGTGACGGTGATCTTCTCGGTGGAGGTCCGCCCGTTGCCGAGGCTGGAGCGCTGGAAGACCACGACGCTGCCGATGCGGGTGTACTTCCCCGTCGCGGAGACGAACCGCACCCCCGGCGGGAGGATCACCTTCGAGTAGACGGACGTCGACGTGGAGGGTCCGGCGTTCTTCGTGATGAGCGTGTACGTGAACGTCCTCCCCTTCACCGCGGTGGTCGGAGCGGAGACGTCGACGCGGAGGTCGGCCTTCGCAGTTGCGGACGCAGGGGACACGGTGAGAGTGCTCTGCGCGGTCGCGGTTCCGGCGGTGCTGGCGGCCTGCGCGGTGAAGACGTAGGCGCCGGTCCTGGTCGGAGTGCCGGTGAGGCGCCCCGTCGGATCGAGGGTGAGACCCGGGGGCAGGGCGCCCGACGACACGGTCACGACGGGAGCCGGAGTTCCCGCGACCGCGTAGGTGAAGTCGTAGGCCGAGCCGACGACGCCGGCTGCGACGGTTCCGCTGATCGTCGGCGCGACGGGTGCAGGCGGGGCGGCCTCGACGGTGATCCGCCGCGAGGCGGTGGTGGTCGTTCCGAAGGAGTTGGTCGCGGTGACGGTGAAGTCGGAGGTTCCGGGTTCTGCGGGCGTGCCCGTCACGAGCCCCTCGGGAGTCAGGGTCAGTCCGGGCGGGAGCGTCCCGCTGGCGAGGGTGTGGTCCGCGAGGCGCGCATCCCCTCCGAAGGCGAAGGAGAACGGAGTGCCGACCGTCGCCGTGGGAGGCGCGGCAGCCGTGAGGACGGGACGGGTCCCGGTGGCGAGGGTGAAGCCGTAGCCGGCGTCGATCGAGGTGACCCCCTTCAGTCCTGCGGGAACCGTGGACTGGCCGACGGTGTCGTCGCCCCAGGCGGCGACGGTGCCGTCCTCGCGGAGCGCCACGCTGTGCCCGTACCCGGCGGCGACCGCGACGACACCGGTCAGCCCGGCGGGGACGTCGCTCTCTCCGTCCCTGTCGCTCCCCTCGGCGACGACGCTGCCGTCGGCGCGGACGGCGAGGTCGTGGGTCCGTCCCGCCGCGACCGCGACGATGTCGGAGTAGCCCGCGAAGATGTCGTCGGGGCCGTCGTAGCCCCAGCTCACGACGCTGCCGTCGCTCGTGACGGCGAGGGTGTGGAAGGACGCGGCGGAGATCGCCACGACGTCGTCCAGACCGGGAGGCGCCTCCAGCACTCGCCCCTGGTCGAATCCCCAGATCGCCACTGTCCCGTCGTCGCGGAGTGCGACGCTGTGGGTGCCGCTCGAGTCGATCGCGGTGACGCCGCTCAGCCCGGCCGGCGGCTCGGTGTACCGGTCCTCCGGGGGGAAGAGCGGCGCGACGGTGCCGTCCTCGAGAAGCGCCAGATCGGGGGAGACGGCCGCGACGCCGCGGAGGTCGTCCGCCGGGAAGGGGCCGCCCTCGAGATTGTCGCCCCAGACGGCCACTGTGCCGTCGCTCCTCGCCGCGACGCCGTAGTACTGGCCGGCCGCGATGGAGACGACGTCGGTCAGATCCTCGGGGGCGCTCGCCCGGCCGTCCTCGTCGTATCCCCAGCCCACGACGCGCCCGCCCGCGACAGGAGCGTCGACCGCGTGAGCCGCGGCCGCGGTGCCGGTGGGCGGCCCGTCGAGGGCGGCGAGGCCGGTCCCGAGGAGGAGGGCGCCGGTGAGGAGCGCGAGCGGGCGGACAGTGCTTCGGAGGCGCATGGGGGTCTTCCGGTCGGGTCGGCCGTCGTCGGCCGCCCTGCGACCGTGACAGCTGCGAGCGCCGTGGGCAACGCCCTCTTCCGGCCACGTCCGGAAGAGGGCGCCCGGGTGGACGTCCTACGTCGGCCCCGCTCGCCTGGTCCTGTTCACAACGGAGGAAGGATGAGGCTCCGGCGCCCCTTCCGCGCGGATCGCGGGGTCCTGGAGCAGATCCATCCTTCGTTGTGAACACCGTCTGGACGAGGTCCTGCGTCGGCGATGCTCCGAAGCCCGGCTTCGACCTCGCGCCGCAGGGGAGGCTGCCGGCGGCGCACGCGATCGTCGCCGCCGACCTCGACGCGGCCGAGCGCCGGGGAGGCGTCCCCCTGCAGTCCGGCGACGCGCTCGTCGTCCGCAGCGGGTGGGGCTTCTCCTGGGACTCGGAGGAGCAGGCCCCCGGCATGACCGTCCACGCCGTGACCTGGATGCACGAGCGGGGCGTAGCGCTCTACGCGGGGGACGTCGGCGACAGCTTCCCCCCTCACGATCCCGAGATGCCGATGCCGATGCACAGGGTCGCGCTCGCACGGCTGGGCATGCCCCTCATCGACAGTGCGGACGTGGAGCAGCTCGCCGTGGTCTGCGCCGAGCTGTCCCGCTGGTCGTTCCTGCTCAGCGTGGCCCCACCGCGCCTGCTCGGGCTCACCGGCGTTCCGGTCAATCCGATCGCCGTCTTCTGAGGTGCGCCGCCGCCGCCCCGCGGATCGCCGCCGAGGACCCGCCGCTCGCCGCTCAGCGGCTGAGGAGGGCGACGAGGTCGGTCGCGATGCGGTGCTCGACGTCGGCCGGGACGGGCTGCACGGCGGCGTCGAGGTCCGCGGTGACGACAGCGGCGAGGCTCCGTGCCTGCAGGGTCAGGCCGAGGTCCATCGCCTGGATCGGATTCCCGCCGGCCGCGGTGAGGTTGATCATCCGGCCGTTCTCGAGGCGGACGATCCGCTTGCCGTTCTTCAGGCGGATGCCCTGCCGGCGCTGTCCGTCGGCGAACTCGGTGGTCGACTCCGTGGCGGCCGCGAGGGCGTCCTCGTCGATCTCCCACGGGAAGTGGCCGACGCCCGCGATCACTGCGCCGTCGGCGAAGGCGTCGATCTCCGCCGCGCCGATGACGCCGGGTGCGCCGGTGGCGGTGAAGACGAACTGCGCGTCCGAGAGGACGTCGGCGACGGGTCCGACGCGGTGGCCGCGGAGGATCGCCTGCAGCGAGCGGATCGGGTCGACGTCGGCGACGGAGACCCGCGCTCCGAGCTGCGAGAGGGTGTCGGCGACCCCGCGCCCGCACGGGCCGTAGCCGATGACCGCGGCGCGCGTGCCGGGGATCATGAGGTTCGTGGCGTTCATGAAGCCCTGGACGACACTCTGGCCGACCCCGTACTCGTTCTCGACGATCAGCTTGAGGGGCGAGTCGTTGATGACGACGACCGGTCGCGGGAGGGTCGCGCTGTTCTCCCGCAGGCGGATGCCGCCGGTGGTGGTCTCCTCGGTGCCGCCGAGGTAGTGGTCCGGGACGCCCGAATTGATCAGGCGGAGGGTGAGGTCGGCGCCGTTGTCGAGGGTGAGGTCGGGGTCGTGCTCGAGCACCTTCTCGATGTTGCGGAGGTGCTCCGCCTCGCCGTCGCTCTGCTGCGTGTGCACGTGCACGCCGAGGGCGCGGAGGTCGTCGGCGACGTCGTCCTTCGTGGTTCCGGGCGAGCCCGTCAAGGCGATGTCCATGCCGGCCTCGACGAGGAGCGACACGAGGGCGGCGGTCTTGGGCTCGACGTGGAGGCAGATCGCGAGCTTCCTCCCGGAGAGCACCGGAGCGAGCTCCCGGACGGCCTGCGCGGTGAGGGGCATGTGGTCGAGAGCCCAGCGGCTCGCCGGGTGGGAGAGGGAGGAGGTCATGGCGGGTCCTGTCTGGAGTGGGTACGTGCGGGCGTCGAGTGGGGGCGGCGTGTTGTCGGCGGCGCGGGAGTCGCGTCAGGGCGCTGTGCGCCCGGCGTGCTGCCGCCGCGCCCGGCGTCGAGGGTGCGTCGAGCGCGCCGCCCGGTACGGCAGGTCGTGAGGAGGCCGGTCGTCGGGGACGGCCGCGAGGGGCCGCGCTCGCTCGCTCATCGCGAGATGGAGCCTGAGGTGCATCTCCTCATGCCGGGCCGAGGTCGGCACGGCGCGGATCGTCATCGGTGAGGACACCAGCCCAGTCTGTCGACCCGGACGAGCCCTCGCTCGGATGATCGTGCCCGGCGGCAGCACCTCGGGAGGGGCCGACCTGTCGTCAGCCGACGTCCCGCGCGGCACGACCAAACGCCACCGCTACCCTGACGCCATGCGCCGCAGTCTCGACGACCCTCTTCGGAACCGCGTCCGCACCGGCTCTCCGTCCGTCGCGTCCGCCTGATGGAGCGGCGACGGACGGACCGCTCGGAGCCGGTTCGCGAGTTCCGGCCCTCGAGGGCCCGGCAGAGGAACGAGTCGCGACGGCTGAGGCCCGTCGCCGTCCTCCCCGCGCTGGTCCTGCTGGCGGGGAGCGTCTGGGGAGTCGTGGTCGCCGACGACCGCGGTGCGGCGCTGGCCGTCTACCTCGGGCTGTTCGGCTTCGCCACCGTGGTGGCTCTGGTGATCGTCGGAGTGCTGGCGCTCCGCAACCGGCGGTTCCTCGCCAGCGCGTCGCTGCGGATCTCGGTCCGGGCGATCGAGTGCACGGACGCTCGAGGCAGGGTCGTGACCTTCGACCGCGCCGACCCGTCGGTGAAGGCGCTGCTCGCGTGGGTGCCCGCCGGCCCCAACAGTGAGGGGATCGATCTGCCCCCGTCGCTCATCCTGTTCCTGTCGGACGGGAGCCGGTCGCTGCGGCTCCGCGGGTCGGACTGGGAGATCGAGGATCTGCGAGCCGTCGTCGCCGCCGTGACGACGCCGCTCTTGCCGGCGGCGCGTGGCGTGCACACCGGTGGCCGGAGCGTGTGGGCGCGCCTGACCGGAGCCGCTCGTCGGCGGAAGATCGAGGCGCCGCCCGCCCCGGAGAAGACGCTCAGCCCCGCCGAGATCAACGAGCTGATCCCCGGCACGATGAGCTTCCGCGAGACCCGTCCGCTGACGTTCGCCCTCCTGATCGGGTTCGGCTCGGCGGCTCTCGTGCTGGGCGTCGTCGTCGGAGTCGCCTTCGCGGTGGTGCCTGGGTAGCGGTCCAGGTCAGCGGCCGTGCCGGGGAACGCTGGGCGGGAGACGCGGGCGACAGGCCCACATGCCCGATCGGCGACCTCGCCGGGGCGATCCTGCCCGCGCCCTAGGCTCCACGCATGACACTCACCCAGGACTCCGGTTGGATCTGGTTCGGACTCGCGATCGTCACCGCCGGTCTCGCCGAGCAGAAGGGCCGCTCGCGCTGGCGCTGGTTCGTGCTGGGGCTGCTGCTCGGGCCGATCGCGACGGCCCTCGTGGTGCTGTGGACGCGTCCCGAGGGCGGAGTGGCGACGGACGTGCGCTGGAACTTCGCGATCGGCGCCGGCGTCGCCGCGGCGGCGCTCGTCCTCGTCGCCGTGACCTCGGCCCTCTGGCTGCTTCTCATCCCGGCGGCGATCGCGGCGCTCGCCGCCGGTCTGCTCGCCTGGCTGAGCCGCCGCGTCCCCTACGAGCACCTGCCCCGCTGACGACCGCCGGCTGGTCGAGCATCGGAACTCGAGATCTCGCGGTCCGCAGCGTCCCGAAAGACATGCCCGATGACAAGCCTCGGTGACAGGGCCTCTCACGGGACGTCCGAACGGCTGATCCGCCGAGGATCGCGTGAACCTGAGTCGCCTCCCGTCTAGCGGAGACGGGAGCTCTCACCGTCGAGGTCGATGAGGTCCTGTCCGCCACTGGCCGCCGCCCCACCCAGCCGCACGTCCCCCTCCGGATACGCGTCGTGCGAGAAGCGCAGCCGCACGCCCGCCGCCTCGACCCGCTCGAGCATCTCGGATGTCCGCTCGTGCGCCCGCGCGTCGTCGCTGATGAACCGCGGCAGCCGGCGCAGGCGCCCGGACCAGCCGAGGAACTCCCGCCCCCACGCCGCGTCCCCGGCGACCAGCACGCGCCCCTCGACGAGCGCCCCCAGGTGCCCGCGCGCATGCCCCGGGAGCGGCACCACGAGCAGCGATCCGTCGCCGAAGAGGTCGAATCCGCTCAGCCCCTTGATCGTCGTCACGGGCTGCTCGTCCGTCACGATCCCGGCCGCGAACCACGGCGGCAGCAGCGCGCGGAAGATCCCCTCGCGCACGCGGTTCCGCCGCACGGAGGCGACCTGGCCAGACGACAGCACGAACGTCGCGTCCGGGAACCAGCGCACGCCGCCCACGTGGTCCGGGTGCAGGTGCGTGAGCACCACGAACTCCACGTCGGCCGGGGTCAGGCCGAGGGCGAGCAGCCGCTGGTCGACGGTCTCGTCGTCCGGCACGGACGCGGGCAGGATGCGCTCGTACAGCCGTCCGACGAGGCCTGTTCCGCGGAACGTCAGCGGGTAGCCCGTGTCCACGAGCACCCGCCGGCCGCTCGCGTGCGTGTAGAGGAAGACGTTCGAGGGGAAGACGCGGCGGGGGAGCCCCTTCCCGCGGAACACCCGGGACAGCGGGAAGACGGTGCTCCCGCACGCCATCACCTGCAGCGACGACTCAGCCACGCGTCCTCCTCAGGTGCTCGCCGACCCGGCGGATGCCCTCGGCCAGCGGCACGGTCGGCTCGTAGCCGAGCTCGGTCCGCGCCCGCGAGATGTCGAGGGTCTGCGCGTAGGCGAGGGTCGCCACGGTGTAGCGGGTGAACGGCGGCTCGCGGCCGGGCAGTAGCCGGTACACCCGCTCCAGGATCTCGGCGAGCGCAGTCAGCACGCGCAGGTCCACCCGGATGAAGCGCGGCTCCTCGCCCATCGCGGCGAAGAAGCGCTCGAGGAGGTCGCCGAGCGGAGCGGGCTCGCCGTTGGTGATGTTGTAGACGCCGCCGTCGGCCACGGGAGCGTCGGCCGCGAGGACCAGCGCGTGCGCGGCGTTCTCGACGCAGGTGATGTCGACGGGGTTCCGGCCGCCGTCGAAGAGGGGGATGCCTCGGCGGCGGCTCGCGGCGACGAAGCGGGGGAGGAGGCTGGGGTCGCCGACGCCGATCAGGCCGCGGGGGCGCAGGATCACGAGCTCGGGGATCCGGCCGGAGCGGTGCGCCTCCTGCAGCAGCCGCTCGGCCTCGATCTTGCTGCGGATGTAGAGGCTCATCCGGCTGCCGGTGTCGACCTCCTCCTCCCGAACCAGGTACTGGTGGCGGCGGGCGGAGTAGATGCTCGGCGAGGAGACGAAGACGAAGCGGCGGATCCCGCAGCGCTCGGCCAGCGCGATCATCGCCTCGGTCCCCGCGACGTTCGCGCGCTCGAACTCGCTCCACGTGCCCCACGGGCTCGAGAGAGCGGCGGCGTGCACGAGCACGTCGGCCTCGACGGTCGTCGCGCCCAGCTCGGCGAGGTCGGCGCGGAGGACCGTGGCGCCCTCCTCCTCCAGCCGCGCCAGCGCCTCGGGGGCGCGACCGGTAGCGAGCACGTCGTCGCCCGCGGCCAGGAACTCGCGCACCGCGTAGCCGCCGAGGAAGCCCGTCGCCCCGGTGATCAGCACGCGGCGCCGGCGCTCAGCGGACATCGACGACCTCCAACCCGCGCTTGCGGCCCCAGTACCAGAGCAGGATCCCCAGGTACCCGAGCGCCTTGCCCTTCCGGATCGACATCAGCACGACCGCGTCCTTGTCGAGCAGCGCCTCGCTCCGCCCGATCACCTGGCAGACCTTGAGGTGCAGCTCCAGGTCCTCGTCGGTGTCGTCGATGCTCGAGCGCGGGAAGCCGTCGACCTGGAGGTACAGCGCGGCGTCGATCGCGAGGTTGCAGCCGGCCGCCATGAACATCCGGTACCGCTGGCCGGGGCGGCGGTAGAAGACGCCCGGCGCGTGCTCCATCAGGCGGATCAGCGCGGTGCCGAGCACGCCGTCGTACCAGCGGTAGACGGCTTCGTCCCGCCGCGGGGACAGGCGGCCGCCGACGAAACGGGCGCCGCCGCGGAGGTCGGCCTTGAGGCGCGCCACCCAGTCGGCTTTCGGCAGGCAGTCGGCGTCGGTGCGGGCGACGGCCGACGCGCCCTCGGCGATCGCGTGGCGGAAGCCGGTGTCGGAGGCGGCTCCCGTGCCCTTCTGCGCCTCGTCGATCACGGCGACCTGCCGCTCCGGGCGTCGGCGGCGGAACTCCTCGATCACGGCGCGCGAGCCGTCGGTGCTGCCGTTGTCGACGAGCAGGAGGGTGAAGTCCGGATCGGTCTGGCGGGCGAGCGCGTCGAGGGCGCCGCCGAGCAGCTTCTCCTCGTCGAGGAAGGGCACGACCACCCAGAAACCGCGCGCGTCCATCCGTCCCCCGCTCCGGGACCATGGTGTCGGCGGGGGCCCGTGCCGTCAAACCGCGCCGAACAGTGCGCGCGGAGGTGCAGAGGCGCGCTATACAGGGATTCGCTCCGCACGTCCCGGGGCAGGAAGGGGCCCGCGTGCCCGACCTCCTCCCGCTCCGCGTCCTCGGCACGGGCGAAGCGCTGCCCGAGCGGATCGTCACGACCGCCGAGGTCGCCGCGCTCTGCGGCCTGCCCGCCGACGAGGCCGAGCGCCGCTCCGGCGTACGCACCCGCCACTGGGTCACCGACGACGAGGACCCGCTGGAGCTCGGCCTGCTCGCCGCCCGCCGGGCGCTCGCGGCGGCCGGGCTCGACACGGTCGACGTGGTGCTCAACGCCTCGGGCACTCAGCTGCAGGCGATCCCGGACGGAGGCGCGCTGCTCGCGGCGGGACTCGGCCTCGACGACGTCTCGGCGTACAGCGTCGGCGCCACCTGCCTGTCGTTCCTCTTCGCGCTGCAGGAGGCGGGATTCCTCCTCGCCACGGGTCGCGCCGACACCGTGCTCATCGTCTCGACCGACTGCGGCAGCCGCGGCATCGACCCGGGCCAGCCCGAGAGCGCCCTGCTCTTCGGCGACGCGGCCGCCGCCGTCGTGATCGGACGCGCCGAGACTCCGGGGCAGGGCCTGGTCACCACGCACTTCCGCACCCGCCCGAGCGGTGTGCGCCACGCGGAGCTGCGCGGCTTCGGCTCGCGGATCCGGATCGAGGAGGCGCAGGACCGGCTCGCCGACTTCCGCTTCGACATGCAGGGCAAGGCGCTGCTCGTCGACGCGTTGCGGCACTTCCCGGGGTTCCTCGAGGAGGTGCGGCCCGGCCTCTCGACTGGGCTCCCCGGCATCGACCGGGTGGTCCCGCACCAGACCAGCGCGGCGGGGCTCGAGGGCATGGCCCGCCTCTGGGGCCGCGACCGGATGACGATCACGCTCGGCGAGGTCGGCAACACGATCGGCAGCGCGATCCCGCTGGCCCTGCACCGCTCGCGCGTGCAGCCGGGGGAGTCGGTGCTGCTGGTGGGCACGGGCGCGGGCACCCACTACGGCGCGGTGGTCCTGCAGGCGTGAGAGGCCGCGCCTAGCCGAGGAGCGACAGGGCCGAGAGCCCGAGGAACGGCGCCATCACCACGAGGCAGACCGCGGCGGAGCGACCGAACCCGTGGGAGGAGTCCCGCCCGCCGACCAGACGGGCGAGCAGCCCCGTGACCAGCGGCGGGAGCAGGAACAGCAGCAGCCACGGAGCAAGGACGTCCGCGCTCGGCGCCGTCCAGTCGGGCTGGTCGTCGCGGTCGAGCGGACGGAGCCGCACGAGGAGGAACGCGGCCGTGAGGACGATCGCGGGGAGGACCGACAGGCAGGTGAGCATGATCGCGGTGAACCTCGCCCCGTCGCCCCGGGAGTACCGGCCGCGGTCGGGGTCGGGCGCGGGCCCCCGGTCGGTGTCCTCGTCCCAGCCCGGACTGCTGAATCGGATGCGTCCCATCAGGCGATCATGCCGTTCCGGAGCGGGGTCCCGGCCCGGCCGACGGAACCTCCGTCATCCCCGCCGCTCGACCAGCGCCCGCAGCGCGTCGCGGACGAACCGGGCGCCGGCGACTCCGCCGTAGTGCGCCGAGAACCGCTCGTCGTCGACGTACATCTCGCCGAGCCCGAGCAGGTACTCGTCGCTCGGGCCGCCGGTCGCGTCGCGGGGCGTGCCCGGCACCTCCGCGAGCCAGGCCCGGTGCCGCTCGGCGAGCGCGAGGGCCGCGTCCCCCGTCGGATCCGCTCCGCTCGCCGCCGCGGCGGTCCACGCGCCGGCGAGGTCCGCCTGCCTCCGCCGCCACCGCTCCCGCTCCTCCGCGCTCATCGACCGCCACCAGCGGTCGCCGTCGGCGTACGCCGGGGCGCCCCAGCGGCGCTCCACCTCCTCGCGGTGCTCCGCGTGGTCGAACCCGTCGAACATCTCCTCGGCCATCGGCCCGTTCCCCTCCCTCATCGTCGTGATCGTCCCGGCGACCGCCCGGATGCGGCGGTCGATCCGCCGGCGCTCCTCCTGGAGCACGTCGAGGTGCCGCTCGAGAGCGGCCACCGGCTCCGCGTCGCGTCGCAGGATCCGCCCGATCTCGGGCAGCCCGAGACCGAGGTCGCGCAGCAGCAGGATCCGCTGCAGCGTCACGAGCGCGGCGGCGTCGTAGTAGCGGTAGCCGTTCGCGCCCACCCGGCTCGCCGTGAGCAGTCCCTCGGCACCGTAGTGCCGCAGCGTCCGGCTGGTCGTGCCGGCCAGCCGCGCCACCTCGTGCACGGTCCACTCCTGCTCCACAGCGCCCTCCGTCTCCGCGTCGCCGGTGACTCCGGCGGCGATGGAAGCGACGGTACGGGTTGACGCGGCGTCAACGTCAAGCGGCGGGAACGGATCCGCTAGCGGGCGCCGATCCTGCGGGTTCCCACCCGGAGGACGAGCTCGGTCACCGGCACCGCGGCGATCGAGCAGCAGGCGGCGGGCACCACGGTCAGCAGCGCGACGACGGCGTCCGTCCCGTCGCCCGCGTCGGCCCACGCGGCGATCGAAACCACGATCCAGGCGATCGCGAGGATGCAGACCGTGGAGGCCGACCAGAGGACCGGCCAGGGCGCGCGACCCCGTCCCGCGGAGTAGGGGAGCCCGCCGACGGCCGCCGTCACGGCGGTCGCCAGGAGTGCTCGAGCGAGCGGGAGGAGCAGCTCGCCGGGGTCCCGGCCGGTGTCGAGGGAGGACAGGGCGAACAGGACCGAGGTCGTCGCGAGCGAGAGGACCCCGGCGACGGCGACGAGCGTCAGCAGGGTCCGGATCAGGAGCCTCACCGGTCGCCCCCGGCGAGGAACGCGCCGCGCTCCTCCAGCAGCCGCCGCAGGTGCCGGTCGAGCACCAGCCGCTCCGCGATCCGCCCGAGGACGCCGAGCGGGGCGGAGTACTCGAGCCGGTCGATCATCACGGAGCCGGAGCCGGAGCCGTGGGGCTCGAAGCGGTGCTCGTGCCGGAAGGTCGCGAAGGGCCCGCGGGTCTGCTCGTCGACGAAGGAGTGCGGGGCGTCGAGCGCGGTGACGGTGCTGGTCAGTCGGAGCGGGACGCCGAAGTGCCGGGCGCTCCAGGTCACGTGCTCGCCCAGCCCGATCAGCCCGGTGGTCGTCCCGGACACCGCGCGCTCGCGAGCGCCGGCCTGCGAGCGCATGTGCAGGTCGATGTCGCGCGCCCGGTCGAACATCTCGGCGGCCGGGCGGGCGGAGCGGGTCACGACCTGGAGGAGCACGGTGTCGATCCTGCCCGCCGCGCCTGCGGCCGGCCACGGACGCGCCGGTCCGCCCGCCTCACCAGCTCGTCACCACGGTCCGCGTGATCACCCACCCCTCGTCGCGGCGGACGAGGCGGCTCGTCAGCTGGAGCCGCCAGGTCGCGTGCAGGCGGCCGATGGTCGCCTCGGTGATGGTGCGGGAGGTGAGCACCGGGTGCGCGGCGCCGCCCGAGAGGGCGCTCTCGACGTGGTCGATCTCGTGGTACTCCTTGCGCGCCTCGTTGATGTCGGCGAGCCACTCCTCCCGCGACTGCACCAGGCCGGTCGGGTGCTCGATCACGAAGCGCTCGTCGAGCAGCGCCTCGAGCGCGGGCAGGTCCACCAGCTCCAGCGCGTCGAAGAGGGCGGCGTGCACCGCGGTCGGGCCGTCGTCCTCCAGCTCGTCGCCCGTGCCGGCGGTCCCGTCGTCGCTCATGCCGGCGGTCCCGTCGTCGCGCGGCGGACGAGCTGCGTCGGCAGCTGCACGTGCAGCGAGCGCGGCTCGCGCCCGGCCATCAGCGCGATCAGCATCTCGGCGGCGGTCGCTCCGAGCGTCTGCATCGGCTGGCGGACGGTGGTCAGCGGCGGATCGAAGCGGGCGGCCTCGGGCACGTCGTCGAAGCCGATCACCGACAGGTCGTGGGGCACGGCGAGGCCCAGGTGCGCGGCGGTCTCGATGATCGCGAGCGCCGAGACGTCGTTGGCGGCGAAGACCGCGGTCGGCCGGTCGGGCAGCGACAGGAGCGAGGAGGCGGGCCGCCGGGCGGTGTCACGGTGGTAGTTGCCCACCCGCAGCAGGCGCTCGTCGAAGGCGATGCCGGCCTCCGCCAGCGCCGCCCGGTAGCCGGCCTCGCGCAGCCTCGCCGAGCGCAGGTCGCCGCGGCCCGCGACGAAGCCGATGCGGCGGTGCCCGAGGGCGACGAGGTGGCGGGTGGCGAGCAGGGCGCCGCCGAAGTTGTCGGACTCGACGGTCGGCAGGTCGGCGCGGCCGGTATGCGGGTCCACGGCGACGAGCGGGATGTCGGAGGGGGCGCTCACCACGCTCGGCGTGACCATGATCGCCCCGTCGATGAGGGTGCCGCTGAGCCGGCTGAGCGAGCGCCGCTCCCAGCCCTCCTGCTCGCCCTCGTGGGAGCCGGAGTAGGCGAGCAGGTCGAACCGCGACTCCGCCAGCACCGACCCCACGCCCTTCAGGATCTCGGCGCTGAACGGCTCGAACCCCGCGACGAGCACGCCGATCACGCCCGTGCGCCGGGAGCGCATGCTGCTCGCCACGAGGCTCGACTCGTAGCCGAGCTCGCGCACGACCTCGAGCACGCGGGTGGCGGTGGACGGGGCGATGCCGTAGCGGCCGTTCACGGCTTTGGACACCGTCGCCACCGAGACGCCGGCGGCAGCGGCGACGTCGTGGATGGTCGGTCGGGTGGTCATGTGGCCGACTGTAACCCCTGCTTCGAAAACCATTTCGAAAACGTTTGACCACTTTCGCAAGCACTGCGGACACTGACTCCACCCGCGAAGGCGGGAACCCCCCACGGCGCCGGTGCACCAGGCGGCGCCCTCGATGAAGAGAACGGTTGGACGATGAAGTTCAGGAAGATCGCAGTGGCGACAGCAGCCCTGCTCGGCACGGTCGCGGCCCTCACCGGCTGCTCGGCCCAGGACTCGGGATCGAGCGACGGCACCGTCGCGATGACCCTCTGGCAGAACTCGACCACGGGCCCCGGCCAGGAGTTCTGGGACAAGACGATCGCGGACTTCGAGGCCGCGAACCCCGGAGTGACCATCGAGTCGCAGGCCATCCAGAACGAGGACCTCGACGGCAAGCTCCAGACGGCGCTCAACTCGGGCGACGCCCCCGACGTCTTCCTCCAGCGCGGAGGCGGCAAGCTCGCCGCCATGGTCGCGGGCGGACAGCTGAAGGACCTCACTGACGGCATCTCGGACCAGGCGCGCAGCGAGATCCCCGAGGGCTCGTTCTCGGCGAACACGCTCGACGACAAGGTCTGGGCGATGCCGGTCGCCGTCCTCCCGGGCGGCCTGTTCTACAGCCAGGACCTCTTCACGGCGGCGGGCGTCACCGAGACCCCGAAGACCATCGACGAGCTCGACTCCGCGATCACCAAGATCAAGGGCAGCGGAGCCCAGGCCGTCGCGCTCGGCGCGAAGGACGCCTGGCCCGCCGCGCACTGGTACTACTTCTTCGCGCTCCGCGAGTGCAGCGCCGACACCATGGCCGAGGCGGCCGACACCAAGGACTTCTCGGACGACTGCTGGGTCCGCGCGGGCGAGGACCTGCAGGACTTCTCGGCCACCGAGCCGTTCAACGAGGGCTTCCTCACCACCGCCGCCCAGCAGGGCGCGGGCAGCTCGGCCGGACTCCTCGCCAACCACCAGGCGTCGATGGAGCTCATGGGCGCGTGGAACCCCGGCGTGATCGCCTCCCTCACCCCCGACGAGAAGCCGCTGCCCGACCTGGGCTGGTTCCCGTTCCCCGAGATCTACGGCGGCGACGGCGAGGCCGGCGCGATCATGGGCGGTGTCGACGGCTACTCCTGCTCCGCGGGCGCTCCCGACGAGTGCGTCGACTTCCTCAACTACCTGGCCACCTCCGACGTGCAGAAGGAGTACTACGCGGCCTTCAACGCGCCCCCGGTGAACACCGTGGCGCAGGAGGCGGTCACCGAGCCGTACCTGCAGCAGATCCTCGAGGCCTACAACTCGGCCCCGTACGTCTCGCAGTGGCTCGACACCGTCTACGGCCTCAACGTCGGCAACGCGCTGAACGTCGGAGTCGTCGACCTGCTGGCCGGCAAGAGCGACCCCGAGCAGCTGGTCGAGGCCGTCAACGCCGCCGCGGCGAAGGCCTAGCCACCATGGCACTCCGCGAGAGCCCGCTCCTCGGAGTGGATGAGCCCCGCGGGACCGCGCGCACCGGAGGCGTCACCTCGACGCCTCCGGTGCGCCGGCGCCGCCGCAGCGTGGGCTGGGCGGGGCGCTTCGAGATCGCGCTCCTGGTCGGCCCGGCGCTGATCGTCTTCCTCGCCTTCGTGATCTTCCCGGTCGTGATGGCGGCCTACTACGGCTTCTTCAGCTGGCAGGGCTACGGAGTGCCGACGGACTTCGTCGGCTTCCGCAACTACCTGACGATCCTGCAGGACCCCACCTTCCACGACGCCCTCGCGCACAACGGCATCATCGTGGTGCTCTCGCTCGTGCTCCAGGGGCCGGTCGCGATCCTCCTGGCGCTGCTGCTGAACCGCAAGCTGCGCGGGCAGTCGATCATCCGCGTCCTGATCTTCGTGCCGTACGTGATCTCGGAGGTCGTCGTCGGCACCGGCTGGAGCCTGATGCTCCAGACCAGCGGCGCGGTCAACGGCCTGCTCGAGAAGGTCGGCCTCGGCGCGCTGAAGCAGGACTGGCTCTCGGATCCGGCGATCGCGATCTGGACGCTGATGCTGATCATCACGTGGAAGTACATCGGCTTCGCCGTGATCCTCTTCCTCGCGGGTCTGCAGGGCATCCCCGAGGAGCTGTCCGAGGCCGCGGCCATCGACGGCGCCTCCTACTGGCAGGTGCAGCGGCGGATCACCCTGCCCCTGCTCGCGCCGACCCTGCGGATCTGGGCGTTCCTGTCGATCATCGGCGCACTGCAGCTGTTCGACCTCGTCTACATCATCTGGGGCCAGTACGTGTCCTCGACCGCGGGCACCTCGACCATGGCGATCTACCTGGTCACCAACGGCCGCAACGCCGGCAACTACGGGTACGGGAACGCCGTCGCGGTGGTCCTGTTCCTGATCTCGCTCGTGGTGGCGCTGCTGTACCAGCGCTTCGTGCTCCGGCGCGATACGGCGGGCGCACTGACGGGAGACAAGCGATGACCGGCACGACGATGACGGCCCCGCCGATCACTCCGGAGACCCCTCGGCCTCTCGCGGTGAAGCGGCGCCGGCAGCCCCTGGGCCGCGGCACCACGATCGCCTACGTCGTGGCGATCGTCGTGATCGCGCTGATGCTCGCCCCGGTGGCGTACATCATCCTCGGCGGCTTCCGCACGAACGCGCAGATCACCACCGACCCGGCGGGCCTGCCCTCGCCGTGGAACGTGCAGAACTACCTCGACGTGATCACCGGCGGCGTCTTCTGGCAGGAGGTCGGCAACTCCACCATCGCCGGCCTCGCGACGACCCTCGGCGTGGTCGTGCTCGGCCTGATGGCGAGCTACGTCCTGGCCCGCTACGACTTCACCGGACGCGGCGTGTTCTACGCGCTCTTCGCCGCCGGCCTGATGTTCCCGATGACCGTGGCGATCACTCCTCTCTACCTGGTGATCAAGAGCCTCGGCCTGATGAACTCGCTCGCCGGAGTGGTGCTGCCGCAGATCGCGTTCGGCCTGCCGACCACGATCATCATCCTGGTGCCGTTCCTCCGCGCGATCCCGGACGAGATCCAGGAGGCGGCCTTCATCGACGGCTGCAGCCGGATCGGCTTCTTCTTCCGGATGGTCGTGCGCCTGGCGATGCCCGGCGTGATCACCACGGGGATCCTCGCGTTCATCGCGAGCTGGAACAGCTACCTGCTGCCCCTGTTCATCCTCAACAACGAGTCCACCTTCACGCTCCCGCTCGGAGTCCAGGCGTTCTCGTCGCAGTACTCGGTCGACACGGCGAAGGTGCTGGCCTTCGTGTCGCTGTCGATGATCCCGGCGCTGATCTTCTTCAGCGTCTTCGAGCGCCGCATCGTCGGCGGGCTGACGGGGGCGGTGAAGGGATGAGCGGATCGCTCCGCCCGTCCGCCGCGTCCCCCGTCCCGTCCGCACCCGTCGCCCCACCCGCAGAGAGGGTCGCACCGTGACCGCACCGCACGCACCAGAGGACCCACAGGCTCCGTCCGCCCGCACCACCGAGCTGCTGGGCCGGATGACGCTGGAGGAGAAGCTCTCCCAGCTGGTCGGCTACTGGGTCGACCAGGTTGGCGAGGTCGTCGCCCCGCTCGCCGGCGAGATGGCCACCTCGACCGGGTACGCCGAGGCGACCCGCGAGGGGATCGGCCAGCTGACCCGCGTCTACGGCACGCGCCCCGTCGATCCGCTCGAGCGCGCTCAGTGGCTGTGGGCGGAGCAGCGCCGGCTCGTCGAGGAGACGCGGCTGGGCATCCCGGCGATCGTCCACGAGGAGTGCCTGACCGGGCTCGCCGCCTGGCAGGCCGCGACGTTCCCGACTCCGCTCGCCTGGGGAGCCTCGTTCGACCCGGAGCTCGTGGCCGAGCTCGGCGCCGTGATCGGCGGCTCGATGCGCGAGCTCGGGATCCACCAGGGCCTGGCGCCCGTGCTCGACGTGATCCGCGACCCCCGCTGGGGCCGGGTCGACGAGTGCATCGCCGAGGACCCGTACGTTGTCGGCACGATCGGCACCGCGTACGTGCAGGGCCTGCAGTCCACCGGCGTCGACGCGACGCTGAAGCACTTCATCGGCTACTCCGCCTCCCGCGGCGGCCGCAACCACGCGCCGGTGCACGCCGGACCGCGCGAGATCGCGGACGTGCTGCTGCCGCCGTTCGAGATGGCGATCCGCGACGGGGGCGCCCGCTCGGTGATGAACTCCTACGCCGAGATCGACGGGGACCCGGTCGGAGCGACGCCCGCCTACCTCACGGGCGTGCTGCGCGAGCGCTGGGGCTTCGACGGCGTGGTCGTCGCCGACTACTTCTCGGTCGCGTTCCTCCACCTCATGCACGCGGTCGCCGCCGACCTGGGCGAGGCGGCCGAGCTGGCGCTCGCCGCGGGGATCGACGTGGAGCTGCCCACGGGCGACGCGTTCCTCGCTCCGCTGGCCGCGCGCATCCGGGCCGGGGAGGCCGACGAGGCGCTCGTCGACCGGGCCGTGCTGCGGGTGCTCGCGCAGAAGGAGCGGCTCGGCCTGCTCGACGCGCGCTTCGACGACGCCCCCGAGTCGATCGACCTCGACTCGCCGGCCCACCGCGACATCGCCCGCCGCCTGGCCGAGGAGTCGGTGGTGCTGCTCGCCAACGACGGCGTGCTGCCGCTCGCTGCGCCGCGCCGCCTCGCGCTGATCGGTCCCAACGCCGACAGCGCGCCCGCGCTCATGGGCTGCTACTCCTTCGCCAACCACGTGCTGGCGCACCACCCGGGCGTGCCGCTGGGCTTCGAGATCCCGACGGTCGCGGACGCGCTGGCCGGCGAGTTCGGCTCGGCCGAGCTGCTGCTCGCCGAGGGCTGCTCGGTCGAGGGCGACGACGCCTCCGGGATCGCCGAGGCGGTCCGGGCGGCCGCCGACTCCGACGTGGCGATCGTGGTCGTCGGCGATCGGGCGGGCCTGTTCGGCCGCGGCACGGTCGGCGAGGGCAACGACGTCGAGAGCCTCGAGCTCCCGGGCCGCCAGCGCGAGCTGGTCGAGGCCGTCGTGGCGACGGGGACCCCGGTCGTGCTCGTGCTGCTGACCGGCCGCCCCTACGCCGTGGGCTGGGCGCTGGACGGGCCGTCGGCTCCGGCCGCCGTGCTGCAGGCTTTCTTCCCGGGGGAGGAGGGCGCCGGCGCGATCGCGGGCGTCGTCTCGGGACGGGTCGACCCCTCCGGCCACCTGCCGGTCTCGCTGCCGCGCTCGGCCGGGGCGCAGCCGTTCTCGTACCTGCACCCGATCCTCGGCGGGCCGTCGGACGTGACCTCCGCCGACAGCACGCCCGTGCGGCCGTTCGGCCACGGGCTCTCGTACACGCACTTCGCCCGGACGGAGCTGGCGGTCGAGGAGTCCGCCCCGACGGACGGCTCCTTCACGGCGACCGTGCGCGTCCGCAACACGGGCGAGCGAGCGGGAACCGACCTGGTGCAGCTGTACGCCCGCGACGTGTTCGCGAGCGTGACCCGGCCGGTGGCGCAGCTGCTCGGCTACGCGCGGGTCGCGCTCGAGCCCGGCGAGGAGGCGGAGGTCCGCTTCGAGGTCCCGGCCGCGCGCCTGGCCTTCACCGGACGCGAGGGCGTGCGGATCGTCGAGCCCGGCCGCGTCGAGCTGTGGGTTGGCCCGGACTGCGCGACGCGCGAGACGGAGACGGCGCTCGAGCTGGTCGGCCCGGCCGCCGCTGTCGACGCCTCCTCGCAGCGCCTCGTCGGCACGCGGGTCCAGCGGGCGGGAGCGGGCGTCCCGGCCTGACCCGTGCACAACGCTGGAAGGATCGCTCCGGCGGGCCGTGGATCCGCGGATCCCGGTGCCCGCGGGGCGATCCTTCCTGCGGTCTGAGCACGGCGCGGCTCCGGCACCGCTCTGGCGCGGCTCGGACGGGCGCGGCAGGCTGGGGGGATGAGCGACGACGCGAAGCAGACCCTCCTCCGCTACCTGCAGGAGGGGCGCGACGCCCTGCTGCAGAAGCTCGACGGGCTCGACGAGTACGACGTGCGGCGGCCGCTGGTCTCGACGGGCACGAACCTGCTCGGCCTGGTGAAGCACGTGGCGGGCACCGAGGCGGGCTACCTCGGCGCCGTGTTCGGGCGGCCGTTCCCGGAGCCGATGCCGTGGATGGAGGACGAGTCGGAGCCGAACTCGGACATGTGGGCGACGGCCGACGAGTCCCTGGCCGACGTCGTCGCGCTGTACCGCCGCGTGTGGGCCCACTCCGACGCGACGGTCGCGGCTCTCCCGCTCGACGCTGCCGGGCAGGTCCCCTGGTGGACGAACCGCGACGTGACGCTGCACCGGATCCTCGTCCACATCACCGCAGAGACACACCGGCACGCGGGCCACGCCGACATCGTCCGCGAGCTGATCGACGGGCGGGTCGGGCTCCGGACGCCCGGCGACAACCTCCCGCCGGTGCCGGAGGAGTGGTGGCCGGAGTACCGGGAGCGCCTCGAGTCGCTGGCGCGCGCCGTCCGCGACCGGGCCTGACGTGCCGGCGTCCGTCGGCATCGCGGTCACGCCGGCACGCGCGGCGCGGCTGCTCGACGACCTCGCTCCCGCGACGGAGGCGGCGCTCGATGCGGCCCTGGGCGGTCGCGGTCGGGGCCGGGCCGCCCTGCAGCGGCGCCGCGACGGGGCGTCGCCGGAGGAGCGGAGGCAGCGGGCCGCGCTCGAGCGCCGGGCGTTCAGCGCGGAGGCGGACCCCGCGGCGCTCGAAGAGCTGGCGCTGCTGCGCGCGCAGCGCCGCGAGCGGGAGGAGGCGCTCGACGCCGCGGTCGCGGGACTGGCCGCGCCCGTCGGACCCGCAGCGGCCCAGGGCCGGATCGGCCGCGGGACGGCGAGCGACCGGGGCGGTGGGGACGAGACCGGCGAGACCACCGGAGGCGACGACGCCGACTGCCGCACCTCCGCCCCGCCCCGCCCGCGCCGCCGCCTCGGGGTGATCGCGGCGCTCGTCGCCCTGCTCGGGCTCGCCGCCCTCGGCACGGCCGCCTCCGTCGCGCTGGCCCCTCGCCCGTCGCTGGAGGTCTTCACCGAGCCCTGGGCCGTCCCCGACGACGTCGCCACGCGCCCGCTGTCGACCCTCGCGAGCCTCCGCGTCTTCCACTGGGGGCCGACGCGCTACCTGGGCAGCATCGCCGGAGTCGACTACTTCGCCACCCTCAGCCTCGACTCCTTCTCGGCCGCGGAGCTCGCCGACGAGTCCGTCTGCCTCTACGGGCTCGCGCGCTCCGACGGCGACGTCGTCGTCACGGACTGCGCGGCGACCGCCGACTTCATCGCGAGCGGCATGGCCCTCTCGCCCGACGACTACCAGGGCGACGCGGGCGGCACCGGAGTCGCCTGGGGTCCGACCGGAGGGATCCGCTCGGCCGGCTGAGGCGGCTCCGCCCGACTCCACCGGGCCCGCCCGCCGTCCCCGAGCAGCCCGCCCCAGGCCCCGCCCCGTCAGACCCGCCGCGTCGACGCCCGCTCCACCAGCGGCATCGGCACCAGCACCCGCTCGCCCGGAGCGCCGCTCAGCAGCAGCTCGACCGCCCGGCGGCCCATCTCCTCGTGCGGCAGCGCCACGGTCGTCAGCCCGGGGCGGAGGTAGGCGGCCAGCTCGTCGTCGTCGAACGACACCACCGCGACGTCGCCCGGGATCGAGAGCCCCGCCTCCGCGACCGCCTGGTAGGCCGCCTCACGCCGAGCGGCTTCGGGCACGACGGCGCGGGCGGACAGGTCGCCTTCGCCGACCCGGACGCGGGAGTCGGCTTCGCGTTCCTCACCAACCGGATGGAGGGGGTCGGCGACGTGCGCGCGACCCGCGTCGTCGAGGCGCTCGCGACCGCGCTGCGACTGCCCGCTCCGCGCGGACTCTGGCCCCTCCGCGCGGACTCTGATCCCTCCGCCCCACCCCCGTCAAGGGGTGGGGCGCCCGGTCGGCGCCGTCCTAGCGTCGGGGGACGGGCCGACCGGAGGGGCGGTCCGGGATCCAGGGGAGGGCGAGATGCAGAAGCTGTACTACGCGAGCGGATTCGTGCTGCTGGGCGACGAGGTGTGCTCGGCGGTCGTCGAGTACGCGCAGGCGCTGGCGAACGTGGGGAAGTCGGACCTGGTCGTGGTGCCGTCGCTCTCGGACGAGGGGATGCGCGGCGAGACCCGTCTCCTGGTCGGGCCGGCCAGCCAGCTCTTCACCAGCCCGGCGCTCGACCGCGGCGTCGACCTCGACGACCCGGAGGCGGTGGAGTCGATGCGCGAGAAGACCCGACGGCTCCAGCCCGCGCGGCCGACCGTGCAGCCGCGCGGCGAGGGCGACGACAGCGAGGACGACGGCGGGACCGACTACCTCTGACGCCTCAGGTGTCGAGCGTGGTGCTGGGGCGCTCGCCGAAGCGGTGGGCGTACGAGGCCGAGAACCGGCCGAGGTGCGCGAAGCCCCAGCGCCGTGCGACCTCGCTGACGCTGACGACTCCGGACTCGCCCGCCCGCAGCTCCTTCTGCACGCCGTCCAGCCGGATCCGCCGCAGGTAGTCGACCGCGGTGAAGCCGAACTCGCGCCGGAACTCGGTCTGCAGCGTCCGCAGGCCGATGCCCGCCGCGTCGGCGATCTGCTCGGTCCGGAGCGGCTCGTGGGCGTGCTCGTACATGTACTCGATAGCCTGGCGGAGGCGCCCCGAGCGGGGTACTCGGAGGTCGCCGGGGGTGTCCAGCGTCGAGTGCGGGAAGGTCTCGAGCAGGGCGACGGCGACCGCGCGGTCGGCCTCGCGGCGCAGCAGCGGCGAGCTGTCGGCGTCGTAGATCACCCGGGCGACCGTCGCGACGGTCGCCGACCAGCGCCGCAGCGCCGCGCCCTCGGGCCGTGAGGTCGTGTCGAAGAGGAGGGGGCCGCGGGTGCCCTCGACCTCCTCCGCGATGCCCTCGAGGTACGCGCCGTCGAAGTGGATGAGGTTCTGGCGGTAGTCGTGGAACTCGAACCGGCTGGGGCGGTCGTTGACGAAGATCGCCGGCTGCCCGAATCCGAGGGTCACCGCGTCGCCGTCGAGATCGGTGACGCCCGCGCCGGCAGTCAGCCACGAGACGACGTACTCGCCCTCGGTCTGGATCGAGCCCTGCACGGAGCCGGCGAACTGGCTGCCGCGGAGCGTCACATCGCCGTCGCCGACGGAGGTGTAGCGGTATGAGAAGTCCTCGCCGGGCTCGACGACGAAGCGGTGCCCGTTGTACGACTGCTCGAAGAGGGCCCGCGCCTGCTCGATGTCACGCCCGCCGATGTCGGAGCGCATGACCTCGTCCTTCTCGTTCATCCCGATCAGGGTCGCACGAGGAGCGCTCCTCGCCGCGTGCCCCGAACGGGGAATTCGTTAAGCGGATAAACCAGTCGCGGGTCCGGCGGCGCGGGTCATGGCCTGGACGGTCGCCGCGTGGAACTGCGTGAGCAGCACCACGGTGTGCCGCGCTCCGGCTTCCACGGCGAGCGAGAAGGTGGCGCCCGCCGGAGTGGCCCGCCAGGAGCGGATGTCGCGGGTGCCGACGCGGGTCGAGTCGCCGGTGCCGGCGCTCCGCAGCACCAGGGAGTCGGGCAGCACGCAGAGCGCGCCCGTCACACCGTCGACAGTGGAGGAGCACTCGAAGCCCGCGTCGTCGTGCACCGCACCGGCGAGCTCGACGAAGTCGGTGACCTCCATCGGCTCGTCGTCGTCGCGCCTGGACACGGCGCGCTCAGGCAGCGTGCGTGAGCCCGGAGGACTCGGGCTGCTGCGCCGGCTCGGTGACGATCCGCAGGCCCCGGCCGCTGTTGGCCTCCTCCATCAGTGCGCGCACCCAGGTGGCGTTGATCGCCGGCATGCGGCTTCCGTGGAACGAGAACTGGAGAGGGATGGTCGGGTGCAGCCAGAGCGTCTGGCGTCCGGTGCCGTGCGCGCTCGAGGCGTCGAGCTGGAAGGCGAACGCCTCGTCGCGACGGAACTTGTTGATCATGACGATCTGGAGGTGCGCGAGCGCGCGGTCGTCGATCTCGTGCGAGGTGGGGGGAGTGCCGTAGAGGAGAGCGCCCATGGTGCGTGCCGCCGTTCTGTGCTGTGTCGCGGGTGCCGACCGCGACTGTGAGGTGCCCCGGCGAGTGCCGCCGGGAGGGGGAGTGCGAGATGGTGGGGGGTGTTCGTGGGGAGCAGGACCCGGGGTGTGCTGTGCCGCCGAGTCGAGTGTCCGGAGTGTCGAGCCGGGGGTGCCGGGCTCCGGGATGTCGAGTCCGGATGCCGTCGCGCCGAGCCGTCGATCCCCGCTGACGCCTGCTCTGCAGGCCCGTGGAGTCGGGCGGTCGGGCCGTCCCTCCGGCTGTTCTCCGAAAGTACGCCCCTCGTTCGGAGGGCACGTGCCGCTATCCGTAATGCGAAGCAGTGGCCCCGGCCGCCGGGCGGACTCCCAGCCGGGCGACTCCGGGGCTCAGTTGCGGGGTGCCGCCGGTGGGCGGTGCGGCTGCGTCGAGACGGCGCGCTCGTGCGCGAGACGCCGTCTCGACGGCGGTGTGTCGGGCGGGCCGGCGGTGTCTCGGCGGGGCGTGTGGAGCGGGAGGAGGCGCGACGGTGCGCTCACTGGACAGGGCGTGCGGCTCCGTCGAGACGCCGCGCTCGTGCGCGAGACGCCGTCTCCGCGGCGGTGTCTCGGCGTGTGCGGGAGCGGGAGGGTGCGCTCCTGCGCGAGTCGTCGCGCCGCCGCTCCGGCGGGGGCGCCGGCTCAGAAGGCGTAGCGGACGCGGCAGTAGGGGAGGCGCTCGGCGAGGAGGGCGCGGAAGCGGTCGAGGGCGGCGCGCTTGAGGTCGCGTCGGTAGCGGATGTTGACGGCGCCGTTCTCGGAGACCTTCTGCTCCTGGCGGCCAGGCTGCCAGAGCAGCGACTCCGCCGTGGGGTGCCAGCCGAGGTTCACCTCGTGCAGGCCCTCGTTGTGGGTGAGGAGGATCACCTCGGCCGCGAGCTGCGCCTTCGCCCGCGGGTGGAGGGCGGCGTCGAGCTGGTCGAAGAGCTCGGTCCAGTCCTGCTGCCAGGTCTCGGTGAGGATCACGGGCGAGAAGTTGACGTGCACCTCGTAGCCGGCGTCGACGAAGTCGTTGATCGCCGCGATCCGCTCGGCCATCGGCGAGGTGCGGATGTCGGTGACCTTCGCTGTCTCGGCGGGCATCAGCGAGAAGCGGATGCGCGTGCGCCCGAGCGGGTCCCACTCGAGGAGCTCGCGGTTGACGTACTTGGTCGCGAAGGACGCCTTGGCGGTGGGCGACATCCGGAACAGCTCGCAGAGGTCGCGGACGTTCTCGCTCAGCAGCGCGTCGACGGAGCAGTCGCTGTTCTCGCCGATGTCGTAGACCCAGGCCTCCGGGTCGCACTGGTTCGCCTCGGCCTTGGGGCCCTGCTTGGCGATGTGCCGGGCCAGGTGGCGCTGGATCTGCTCGACGTTCGTGAAGAGCGTGATCGGGTTGCTGTAGCCCTTCCTCCGCGGCACGTAGCAGTAGACGCACGCCATGGCGCAGCCGTTGGCGGTGGAGGGGGCGATGAAGTCGGCCGAGCGGCCGTTCGGGCGCGTGACGAGCGACTTCTTCACCCCGAGCACGAGCGCCTCCGTCTTGATGCGCACCCAGCGCGCGACGTTCGCCTCGTCGCCGTGCACCTCCGGGATCAGCCAGTGCGACTCGACGGGAACGATCTCGGCGCCCGGCCATCGCGCCACGACCTCCTGCCCGCGGGGCAGCTCGAGCGCGGCCGGCTCGGCGTAGATCCGCCGGATGTCGAGCAGGCGCCGCTCGCGGACCGGCGCGGACGCGGGGTTCGGAGCGGTGTCGGACATGAGTCCGTTCTACCGGCGACCACCGACATCCGCGGGGGCGGGGCCGTCGCCCGGCGCGCAGGTCCTCCGCCCGCCGGGGTGTGTCGCTGGGCTGCTCCCCGAGGACGGCCGGCCACGGACATCTGCGAGGCGAGATCGTCGCCCGCCACGCAGATCCTTCGCCCGTCGGGCCGGGCGGCGGGGGAGAGTCCGCGTAGCGGCCGTCCCGAGGCGGACCCCGGCGGGACGGGCCGCGGCGCCCGAGCCCGGATCGTGTTCGCAACGGAGGAAGGATTCGTCTGCGCGCCTCCGGATCCGCGGAGACAGGCCGCGGTTCCGACGTTCCTCCTCCGTTGTGAACACGTACGGGGATCGTCGCCCGCCGCCAGGATCCTGCGCCCGCCTGCAGGCACCGTTCCGCCGCTCCCTCAGGATGGAGGCATGCCCTCCTCCGCCGACCGCTTCCGCCGCGCCGCCGTCGAGCTCGCGCAGACCTCCGAGCAGCAGGTCGAGTGGGCGCTCGCCGTCGCGGAGGATGCGCGCCTCCTCGCCCTGATCGACGAGCTGCCCGCGCAGCACCGGCAGCCGTCCCTGCTCTTCTCGGTCGCGCGGCTGCTCGGCGTGCCCGACGTCGACGGCGCCGGATTCGCCGCGTGGCTCCGGAGCGAGTGGGCGCGGGTGGCGCCGGTGGCGGCGGAGCGGAGGACGCAGACCAACGAGGCGCTGCGGTGCGCGCCCCTGGTCGCGGCGCTGGAGCGGATCACGGAGCCCGGTGAGCCGGTGGCGCTCGTCGAGATCGGCGCCTCCGCAGGGCTCTGCCTGGCGCCGGAGCGGTACTCCTACGCCGTCACGGCGAGCGACGGCGAGACGCGGCTCGGGTCGGGCGCGCCTCTGCTGCGGTGCGCAGTGAGCGGAGGCGAGGCGCCGGGGCGGCTGCCGGTCGTCGCGTGGCGCCGGGGGCTCGACCTGGCGCCGCTCGACGTCCGCTCGCCCGAGGACGTCGCCTGGCTGGAAGCGCTGCTCCCGCCCGACCGCCCGGAGCGGACCGCGCGGCTCCGCTCGGCCGTGGAGACTCTGCAGGACGACCCGCCCACGATCGTCGCGGGCGATGCGGCCGCCGAGCTGCCCGCCCTGCTCGACGCAGTGCCGCCGGGTCTGCGGACGGTGGTCGTCTCGCTCGGGACCCTGGTCTACCTTCCTTGGGCCGCGCGCGAGAGTGTCCTGGCGACGGTCGCCGATCGCGGCGCGAGCCTGGTGACGCTCGAGGCGGAGGCGCTGCTCCCGCACCTCGTCGCCGCGCGCGGGGACCGCACGGCACCCGAGCCGACCCCGTTCCTGCTCGCCGCCGACGGCGTCCCGCTCGCGAGCGCGGCCGCCCACGGCGGCACCCTCTCCTGGCTGGCCTGAGGCGCGCTCCCGCGCCGGGAGCGGGGTGCCCGGAGCCCGGGGAGGTGCCCGGCGCCCGGTGCTCGCTCCGCCCCGGCGCTCGACCCGCGCCCACTGTTCAAGAGTTGTCGCACTCAGCGTCGAGTGCGACAACTCCTGGACTCTCGCGGAGGAGCGAGCGTCGAAGCCCGAAGCCCGAAGCCCGAAGCCCGAAGCCCGAAGCCCGAAGCCCAACGCGCAGCGACCAGCGCTCTGAGCTCAGGCGCTCGGCCCGATCGTCCGCCCACTGTTCACGAGTTGTCGCACTCGGCGTCGAGTGCGACAACTCCTGGACTCTCGCGGAGGGGAGGACGGCCGAGCGCAGGACTCAGAGCTCAGAGCCAGAGCTCAGAGCGTCCAGCGTCCAGCGCCCAGCGCCCAGCGCCCTACAGCCCGTCGACGACGAGCTGCGTCGCGCGCGGGACGTAGGAGGTGTTCGTCGTCGGGTCCCAGCCCACGAGCGCGACCGCGTCGCCGCCGACGCGCGCGGTGATGCCCACGAGCGAGAACGGCTTGCCGCCCACGGCTCCGGACACCTTCCAGCCGAGCGTCTCGTCGGCGCCGGTCAGCGTCTGCTCGGTGCGCTCGACGGTCGTCTCGACTGGCACACCCTGCATCGCGAAGAGCGTCGAGCCGGAGGCGCAGCGCGATGTCGCGTCGGTGGCGCTCGCGAGGAGCGAGGCGGCCGCGTCGGCGGTGCCGGTGCTCGACACGACGGCGGTCATGGAGCGGTCGGCGCTGGTGCCGTACGAGAGTCCGGCGGCGGGCTGCGCGGTGTCCCAGCCCAGGCCGAACGGCGAGAGGCAGCTGGCGTCGGTCGCGGTGAGGCCGGGGTAGATCGAGTCGAGCATCTCCTGGATGCTCGCGTACTCGCCGGGCACGAACTGCACGCCGGTCAGCACGGCGGCCACCTGCTCGCCGGTCTTCTGAGCGGTGTCGGCGGCAGGGGCGGCGGCCGTCGCGGTGGCGGACGGGGCGGCCGACGACGAGGGGAGCGTCGGAGTGAACGGGCGGAGGGTCGATCCGCTCGTCGCGGTCCCTGCGCAGCCCGAGAGGGCGAGCAGCAGCGCGCCTCCGATCAGAGTCGTGCGCAGCAGTGTCTTGGACATCATGTCTCCCCCTTCGCCCGCCGGCGCCGCACCGGGGCGCCTGAGGCTAGCAGAGCCTCGCGTCCCGGAGGCGGCCCGGCGCCGCCCGCAGGACGGAGGCGGCCCGGTGGCACCCGCAGACCGGAGGCGGTCCGGCAGCGCGTGCGGATCGGAGTCGGCCCGGCCCCACCCGCACGACGGAGCCCGGAACCCCGAACCCGCGCCTTCGACGGCCGTTCCCGCCGCCTCCGCTCCGCACCTCAGATCTCCGTGTGCCCGAGCTCGGCTCCCGCGAGCAGGCGGATCTCCGGCTCGGCGATGCCCTCCAGCTCCAGCACCACGACGCGGTTGCGGCCGGCGCGGGTGACCGGCGAGGGGACGATCAGCGTCCGCTGCGGTCCGCGGCGCCAGTAGCGTCCGAGGAGGAAGCCGTTCACCCAGACCAGGCCCTTGCCCCAGTGCAGCGTGTCCACGTACAGGTCGGCCTGCTCGTCGAGGTCGAACGAGCCGGAGGCGAGCTGCGGTCCGGCCGAGAACGCCGGCGCCGCGACGGCCAGGTCGGGGAGGCACTCCAGCGCGAGGGCACGCGCCGCCCAGCCGGTCAGCGGGGCGCCGTCGAGCGTCACGCCTCCGATCAGGCCCTTGTGCTCGCCGATGCGCGAGCCGTAGTTCACCCGGCCCTGGTTCTCGACCAGGATCGCGAGCTCGCCGCGTCCGCTCGGCAGAGTCAGCGCCCGCTCGTGGTGGTCGCGCGCCAGCACGCCCACCGGCACGCCGTCCAGCAGCACCCAGGCGCGGTCGCGCACCTCCTCGCCCACCACGAGGCGGGCCGGAGCGGAGGAGCCGTCGAGCGTCGTCGTGAAGAGCACGAAGCCGTCGTCGTGGCCGAGGTCGTCGAAGCTGGCCATCGCGTCGAGGTGCGCGGCCGGTCCGAACGCCTGGCCGAGGCCGAGGAGCGCCGGGCCGGGGACGAGCGGAGCGGTCAGGGCGGGGGCCGGCGGGCGCACCGCGGGCACCTCCTCCGGCACCGGCGCGTAGCGCGCGATGACGTCGCGGAACGCCCAGAACTTCGCGGTCGGGTCGCCGCCCTCGTCGAGCGGGGCGTCGTAGTCGTAGCTCGTCGTGATCGCGGCGTAGCGGCCCTTGTCGTTCGCGCCGCTGGTCAGGCCGAAGTTGGTGCCGCCGTGGAACATGTAGATGTTGACCGAGCCGCCGGCCGCGAGCAGGGTGTCGAGCTCCTGGGCGGAGGCGTCGGCGTCCGTCGTGTGGTGCTGGGTGCCCCAGTCGTCGAACCAGCCGCACCAGAACTCCATGCACATCAGCGGGCCGGTGGGCTGGAACTCGCGCAGCGTCGCGAGGCGCTCCGTGGTCCGCGAGCCGAACGAGCCGGTGAGGTGCAGGCCCGGCAGGCTGCCGTCGGCGAGCATCTGCGGAGTGGGCTGGTCGATGGTGGTCAGCGGGACCGTGATGCCGGAGTCGCGGGTCACCCGCACGAGCTCGGCCAGGTACTCCTTGTCGGAGCCGTACGCGCCGTACTCGTTCTCGATCTGCACGAGGACCACGGGCCCGCCGGCATCGATCTGGCGCGGGGCCACGATCGAGTACACGCGGCGCAGGTAGTCGCTGACCGCGGCGAGGTAGTTCGGCTCCGAGCGGCGCACGCCCACCTCGGGGTCGCGGAAGAGCCAGGCCGGAAGGGCGCCGTTGTCCCACTCCGCGCAGATGTAGGGGCCGGGGCGCACGATCGCGTGCATGCCCTCGGCGGCGATCAGGTCGAGGAAGCGGCCCAGGTCGAGCCCGGCGTCCTCGCGCCACTCGCCGCGGCGCGGCTCGTGCGCGTTCCAGGCGACGTAGGTCTCGATGGTGTTCAGGCCCATCAGGCGGGCCTTGCGGATCCGGTCGGCCCAGAGGTCCGGGTGGATGCGGAAGTAGTGCAGCGCCCCCGACAGGATGCGGTGCGGGCGGCCGTCGAGCTCGAAGTCGACGGTGCCGATGGCGAAGCGGCTCTCGGGAGCGGTGGTCATCTGGATCCCCCTCAGGATCGGTGCCCGGAGTGTCCGAGCGTGAGAACGACGCGGGGCCGACCGGAGCGATCCGGCCGGCCCCGCGTCGAGCAGTGGTGCTACTCCGAGACGGTGAAGCCCTGCGCGTTGCCGTACTGGACGAGCTTGCTCTGCCAGTCGGCGAGGCCCTGGTCGAGGCTGGTGCCGTTGGCGTACGCCTGGCCGACGGTGTCGCCGAAGACGCTGTTCGCGTAGACCTGGTAGGGCAGGTACGACCAGCCGGAGCGGACGTCCTTCGAGGCCTGGGTCAGCACCTCGTTGATCTTCTGGCCGCCGAAGTACTCCGACTCCTGACCGGTGAAGTCCGAGCTGTCGAGGTCGGCCGTGGTCGACGGGAATCCGCCGCTCTGCAGGAAGACGTCGACCGAGGCCTGGTCGCTGTTCAGCCAGCGCAGGAACGCGGCGGCCAGCGCCGGGTTCTCGCTCTGCTTGGTGACGGACTGGCCGCCACCGCCGTTCTCGGCGCTGACGGCGGTGCCGTCGTAGGTCGGGATCGGCGCGACGGCCCAGTCGCCGGAGGCGTCGGGGACGCTGGACTCCAGCACGCCGGGCATCCAGGCGCCGGTCACCAGCGAGGCGATGGAGCCGTCGGCGAGGCCCTTGTACCACTCGTCGCCCCAGGCGGGGGTGTCCGAGAGCAGCTTCTTCTCGACGAGCTGGTTCCAGACGCCGGTCCACTTGGCGGTGCCCTCGTCGGCGAGGTCGATCTTCACGTCCGTGCCGTCGGTGGTGAACGGCTCGCCGCCCGCCTGCCAGATCATGCTGGTCGCGAAGCCGGCGTCGCCGGTGTCGGCGGTGATGTACTTCGACGGGTCGGCGGTGTGCAGCTTCTCGGCCGCGGCGACGTACTCGTCCCAGGTGGCGGGGACGGCGATGCCGTACTGGTCGAAGACGGTCTTGTTGTAGAACAGCGCCATGGGGCCCGAGTCCTGCGGGAGTCCGACGAGCTTGCCGTCGATGTTGACGCTGCCCCAGGTGGAGGCGGAGTACTTGTCCTCGAGGTCGCCCATGCCGTACTGCGACAGGTCGAGGAGCGAGTCCGACAGCGCGAACTGCGGCATGGCGTAGTACTCGATCTGGACGACGTCGGGGGCGCCCGAGCCGGCCTTGATCGCGTTCTCGAGCTTGGTGTACTCGTCCTTGTTGGTGCCGGCGTTGACGAGCTCGACGTCGACCTTGGGGTAGGCCTTCTCGAACGCGGCGACCTGCGCCTCGGCGCTGGGGGTCCAGCTCCAGTACGTGATCTTGCCACCGGCCTCGAGGGCGGAGTCGAGGTCGGCGGCGGAGCCGGCGCTCGTGGTCGTGCCGCCACCGGAGGTGGACGAGCAGGCCGCGAGGGAGCCGGCGGCCAGGGCCGCGACGGCCGCGACCGTCAGGGTCCGCCTGAGGGCGGAACGGGCGATCTTCATGGTGGTGTTTCCCTTCACTTCTTCGTGCTGCGGGTGCTGTGGACGGGGCAGGACGCTCCGGCCGGGGGATGGGTAGGGGGAGGGCTCAGCCCTTGACGCTGCCGGCGCTCAGACCGGACTGCCAGAAGCGCTGGAGTCCGAGGAAGGCGACGACGATGGGGATGATCGTGAGGAGCGAGCCCGTGATCACGAGGTTGTAGATCGGCTGCGCGCTGACGCCGGTGGCCTGCGCGTTCCACTGGTTGAGGCCGACGGTGAGCGGGTACCAGGTGGGGTCGCTCAGCATGATCAGCGGGAGGAAGTAGTTGTTCCAGGTCGCGACGACCGAGAACAGCAGCACGGTCACGATGCCGGGGGCGAGGAGGCGGATGGAGATGGTGAAGAAGGTGCGGAACTCGCCCGCCCCGTCCATCCGCGCCGCTTCGAGCAGCTCGGTGGGCACCGACTCCACCGCGTAGACCCACACCAGGTACAGGCCGAACGGGCTGATCAGCGAGGGGATGATGATCGCCCACGGGGTGTTGGTCAGGCCGAGCTGGCTGAACATGAGGAACGTCGGGACGGCGAGGGCCGTGCCGGGGACCGCGATCGCTCCGAGCACCACGGCGAAGACCGCCTTGCGGCCCGTGAAGCGGAACTTCGCGAGGCCGTAGCCGGCGAGCGTGGCCAGGAGCGTCGCTCCTCCGGCGCCGACGACGACGTAGAGCAGGGTGTTGCCGAGCCAGCGGAGGAAGATCCCGTCGCGGTAGCTGAGGGTGTCGGCGATGTTCTGGAAGAAGACGAAGTCGCCGTCGAACCAGAGGCCGAAGCTCGAGAGCAGGCCGGCCTGCGTCTTCGTCGCGTTGATGACCAGCCAGGCCAGCGGCACGAGGCTGTAGAGGATGAAGACCGACATCAGCAGGGTGAAGGCGATCGACTTCTTGGGCTGCACCGAGGAGCCGCGGCGGGCGGCCGGGCGCTTCGGGGCGCGGGCGGGCGTCCGGGGAGCGGTCGCGAGGGCCATCAGTTCTCCTTCCGCGCGCCGCGGAGCTGCACGACGTAGGCGATCACCGCGGTGATCACGCCCATGACGATGGCGACCGTGGCCGACGCGTTGTACTGCTGACCGGCGAAGGACAGGTTGTAGGCGTACATGTTCGGGGTGAAGTAGGTGGTGATGATGTTCGGCGCCAGCGTCCGGAGGATGTTCGGCTCGTTGAACAGCTGGAAGCTGCCGATGATCGAGAAGATCGTGGCGATGACGATCGCGCCGCGCAGGGCGGGAAGCTTGATCGAGCGGATGACGCGCATCGGGCCGGCGCCGTCGATCTCGGCCGCCTCGTAGAGCTCGCCGGGGATCGTCTTCAGCGCGGAGTAGAAGATGAGCATGTTGTAGCCCACGAACTCCCACGTGACGATGTTGCCGATCGAGGCGAGGATCCAGTCGCGCGAGAAGGGCTGGACGACGTCGGAGCCGAGCAGGTCGTTGACGTTCGCGGCCAGGCCGAAGTTGTCGCCGTAGATGAAGCCCCACATCAGCACTGCGACGACCGCGGGGACGGCGTAGGGGAGGAAGACAACGATGCGGAAGAAGCCGGTGCCGTGGAGGCGCCCGCTGTCGATCGCGAGGGCCGCGACGAGGGCCAGCACGAGCATCACGGGGACCTGCACGACGAGGAACAGCAGGACGCGGCCGAAGCCCTCCCAGAAGTTCGGGTCGGTGAAGATCGCGGCGTAGTTCGCGAAGCCGACGAAGGAGTTGCCGCCCACCAGCTGCTCGCGGAAGAGGCTGAGGTAGATCGAGTAGACGACCGGGGCGATGAAGACCAGGAGGAAGACGACGAGGAAGGGGGCGACGAACGCCAGGCCCTTCCACTCGCTCTTCGCCCGCGACTTCGGGGCCGCGAGGGGGGACGCCGGAGGGGCGACCTCGCTCAGCGGGACGGGGGGAGACGTCGTCGTCATGGGATTCCGTTCGGGGAGTAGTGCGGGCCCGCCATGTTCACGTCAACATGGCAGAGCGTCACCGTAGCATGTCCACGTCGCCACCCGCGACTGTTCCTGCGTCACGGTTCGGCGCACGATGCACCACGGCTGACGGGCGGCGCGCTATAAAGGGAAGCCCATGTCACTCGAGACCGACCGCCCGTCCCCGTCCACCCGGCCGCGACGCGGCGTCTCGATGGCCGACGTGGCCCGGCGCGCGAACGTCTCGGGCCAGACGGTCTCGCGGGTGTCGAACGGCAAGCAGAACGTCGACGGCGAGACGCGCGAGCGGGTCCTCGAGGCGATGCGGGCCCTCGGCTACCGGCCCAACAGCGCGGCGCGGGCCCTGCGGACGGGCCGCTTCCACAGCATCGGCGTGATCATGTTCACGCTGTCCTCGTTCGGCAACATGCGCACCCTCGACGCCATCGCGATCGCGGCCGCCGACGCGGGCTACTCGATCACCCTCATCCCCGTCTCCCACCCCACCCAGGGCGAGGTGTCGGTCGCGTTCCACCGGCTGAGCGAGGAGGCGGTCGACGGCGTCATCATCATCGTCGAGGCGCACCTGCTCGACGAGGCCGACATCGTCCTCCCGCCGGACCTGCCCGTGGTGGTCGTCGACTCCGCCGGCGGCGAGAAGTACCCGGTGGTCGACACCGACCAGATGTCGGGCGCCCGCCAGGCCGTCGAGCACCTGCTCGGACTCGGACACCGCACCGTGCACCACATCGCCGGCCCCGACCGCTCCTACTCCGCCGAGCGCCGCCACGAGGCGTGGGAGTCGACCCTGATCGAGCGCGGCGCCCCGGTGCCGGAGGTGCTGGTCGGCGACTGGTCCACCGACTCCGGCTACCGCCTCGGCAAGCAGCTCGCCGCCGATCCGGAGGTCACCGCGATCTTCGCCGCCAACGACCAGATGGCGCTCGGCGTGCTGCGCGCCCTGCACGAGGCCGGACGCGCCGTGCCCGGCGAGGTGAGCGTCGCGGGCTTCGACGACATGCAGGAGTCGGCGAGCTTCTGGCCGCCGCTGACGACGGTGCGCCAGTTCTTCGGGGACACGGGCCGCCGCTCGGTCGACATCCTCCTGCGCGAGCTCGAGTCGGGCGAGCGCACCGGCGTCTCGCTCGTGCCGACCCGCCTCATCGTCCGCGAGAGCACCGGCCCGGCCCCCGCCGCCTGACGCTTCCGCGGAGCCGGCCCGCGGAGCCCGCCCGCCCTTCACGCTGATCGAGGAGCCGGCCCCGCCGGCGTATCGAGATCCCCTGCACCGGACCCCCTCTGCCGCACCCACGCCCCTCCCCGTGCCCGCTCGACCGCGGCGCTCGCGATACTGTGAGCCCTCTCACCCCGGACCTCCAAGGAGACGCACATGTCGGTCGGCCTGCTCGCGGTTGTCGATGACATCCTCACCGCCGCCCTGAAGGCGAGCGCCAAGACGGCGGGCGTCGTGATCGACGACGCGGCCGTCACCCCGCAGTACGTGCAGGGGCTCACGCCCGCGCGGGAGCTCCCGGTGGTCGGGCGGATCGCGCTGGGGAGCCTGTTCAACAAGTTCGTCATCATCATCCCGCTGGCGCTGCTGCTCTCGGCGTTCGCGCCGCAGGTGCTGCCGTACCTGCTCATCCTCGGCGGCGCGTTCCTCTGCTTCGAGGGGGCGGAGAAGGTGCTCGAGTGGTTCGGCGTCTCGCACGGCGGTCACGAGACGGAGGCGCGCGACGAGAAGAAGCTCGTCTTCGGCGCCATCCGCACCGACCTCATCCTGAGCACCGAGATCATGCTGATCGCGCTCGACGGCCTCGACCCCGACTTCGGGATCTGGCCCACGCTCGGCGCGCTCCTGGTCGTCGGGCTCGGGATGACCGTGCTCGTCTACGGCGCCGTCGCGCTGCTCGTGAAGATCGACGACGTGGGCCTGCGCCTGATGAAGAACGCGGCCCGCGGCGTGCGGCGCACCGGGGCGAGGATCGTCGCGTCGATGCCGGTCGTGTTCCGCGCGATCAGCATCATCGGGACGCTCGCCATGCTCTGGGTCGGCGGGCACCTCGTCGTCGCGAACCTCGCCGAGACGGTGTGGCACGGTCCGTACGACCTCGTGCACGTCGTCACCCACGCGGTCGAGGGCGCGGGCCCGGTCGTCGTGTGGCTGGCCGACACCTTCGTCTCGATGATCTTCGGCCTCGTGCTGGGTCTGGTCATCGCGGCCGTCGTGATGGGCGTCTCGCGCCTGCGCTCCCGCGACGAGACGGCCGCGGGGCACTGAGCGGGGTCTCGATACTCCGCGTGCCGCGGCTGGTCGACCGGCATGGGGGTGCGCGGTCGCTCCACCGGCGCGGAGGTGTGCGGCCGCCCGACCGGCACGGATCCATGCTGATCGAGTAGCCCGCGCCGCGGGCGCATCGGGATCCCGCGACGTGCCGCCCCCGCAGCGCCGCTCCCGATGAACGACGGACCGCCCCCGTCCCCGGAGGGGCGGAGGCGGTCCGTGTCAAAGGGGGCGTCAGCAGCTGCGGGCCGCGTACGCTCCCGTCGCCACCGAGGTGACCTGCTTGCCGTCGACCGTGCCCGTCGCGGTGACGGTGGCCTGGCCGGCCGGCACCGAGGCCGCGCGCGTGGTGAACGCGGCGCTGCCGCTCGCGCCGGGCGCGACTCCGGTGACCTGCTTCGACCCGGAGGGCGTCGCGATGGTCATCGAGACCGGCACGCCGGACTCGTTCTTCGCCGCGACGGTGAGCGTCACCTTGCCGGCGATGCAGCGGGTGGTCGCCGTGACCGCGACCGCGAGGGCGGCGGGCGCCTTCAGGGTCACCGTCACCGTCGTGGTCGAGGTGACGGAGCCGTCGGCCGCGCGGACCGCGATGGTCGCGACTCCGCCGTTCGCCGTCGTCGGCTGGGTGATCCGCACGGTGGCCGCCGAGTCGGTCGCCACTGCTCCGATCACCGGCATCGCCGTGCCCTCGACGGTGACCGCGTAGGAGGTGCGGGCCGGGTCGAACCCGGCGATGCCGGCTCCTCCGACGCGCAGGGCGCCCAGGGTGGCGACCGCGGCGGGCGAGGCGACCGACTCGTAGAGCTTGGTCTCGGCCACGATCAGGTGCGTGTTGTCGTAGGCGTTCATCACGACGCGGAAGGCCTTGGCCGTGACGGGCGCGAACGACGCGACCAGGGTCGGAGCCGTTCCGCCGGCCGGCGACGCGAGGGCCACGGCCGACTCGTAGCCGGGGACCGCGGTCCAGGTCGTGCTGTCGGCGGCCTGGTACTGCAGCTGGTAGGTCTGCGCCCAGCTGGTGCCGCCGTCGGCGAGGAACTGCACCGACACCTTCTCGACCTGGTGGGTCGAGGGGAAGGTGTAGGTCAGCGAGCTCTGCGCGGCCTTGGTGCCGTTGGTCCAGTTCGACCAGCCCTTGTCGCCGTCGACGCCGTTGCGGGTGCGCTCCGGTCCGTAGCCCGACTCCGACGACGACGCGGTCGCGACGATGCCGGCGTCCGGGTTGAAGTTGCGGAGCGTGCCCGTGGTGACGAGCACCGTGAGCGTGGCGGGGAGCGTCGCGCCGTCGGCGGTCGCCGTTCCCGAGACCGTCACCTGCCCGGCCCGGGCGAGGGAGGCGGTGGTGAGCGGCGTCCAGTCCCAGACGACCGGCACCGGGAAGGTGCTGGCCGAGGCGCCCACGCGGGCGGGGACCGTCGTCGGGGCCGAGGCCTTCACTCCGGCGACCGAGGCGCCCGCGGCGGCCGTGACCGACACGGGGTCGGTCGCGGTCAGTCCGCCGACGTCGACGAGCGCGGTGACCGTGATCGTCTGGCCGTAGAGGTCGGTCGCGGTGCCGGGCACCTCGACGCGGCCGGTCGCGCCGTACGCCGAGTCGGCGGGGCGCTGCCAGGTGACGGCGAGCGGTGCGCCGGCTCCCCAGGAGTACTGCGGGGTGATGCTCGCGGGCAGGGTCGGAGCGACGCCCGCGGTGGTGCGGACGGCGATCGTCTGGCCGGCGGTCGGCGCGAGGTCGCGGAGGGACCACGACTGGTTCGCTCCGCCGTTGGAGGTGTAGACGCCGACCGACGCGTTGTCGGCACTGGAGCCGCCGTTCACGTCGAGCGACTGGGCGATCGACTCGTTGACGAGCGAGAAGTTCACGCCGTCGGTGGTGTTGACGATCCAGCGGGTCGCGGCGGTCGTCTTCGCCGCGTCGACGGACAGCGAGCGCAGGTCGGTGCCGGCGGTCGTGGCTCCGAGCACGCGTCCGTCGCCGTTGACGAGGACGACGCGGCGGGTGGCCTCGCGCTCGCCGGCGGCGACCTCGCGGACCGTCCAGGTCTGCTTGGCGGCCGTGGCGGAATCGGTGGCGAGGCCGGTGATCGTGGTCGCGGCGCCCGAGGGGTTGCCGGTCAGGGCCTTGCCGCTCTGGGTGCCGACCAGCTGGTAGCGGTGGCCGTCGCGCAGGGCGGGGGCGGAGTCGGCGACTCCCGAGACTCCGTCGATCGAGAAGCTCGTGACCGACTTGGCGGGCACGGTGATCGTGGCGGTGCGCGAGATGCGGTCGACGCTCACCGGCGTCTTGGCGACCAGGGCGTTGCTCGTGGGAGCGGCGGCCGAGGAGGCCTTCGTGGTGACGTACGGGGTGACCGTCGCGGTGTCGGCGATGGTGCCGAAGCGGGAGAGGTCGAGCACGACGGTCTTCTCGGTCGCGGTGCTGTTGGTGTGCACGACGGTCGCGCCCGAGCCGTCGCCGCGGACGGCGGCAGTGGAGGAGCTGTCGTTGGAGGGCATCAGGTGGTCGCCCTCGTGGATGAACTTGGTGAAGTTCCGGATGGTGTTGAACTTCGAGTTCGTCTCGACGCCGCAGACCGGGGCCTTGGTGGAGTCGCCACCGGCGTCGGCGACGCGGCGGACCGACTTCCAGACCTCGGTTCCGTTCTCCTGGTACGGCTTGCAGTCCAGGTCGATGTAGACGGAGCCCCAGTTGAGGTTCTCGCCCTTGGGCTTGGGCTGCTGCATGTTGTAGTAGTCCTCGACGGGCTGCCAGAGCACCCACGCCTTGGGCTCGAGCTCGCGCAGGTCGTCGTTGATGCGGCCGGCGATGCCGAGGCCGTTCTCCATGTTGGTGGGGTCGAAGCCGGTGACCCAGTTGCCCTCGATCTCGCTCATCCACAGGTCGGTGTCGGCCTGCTTCGCGAGGTCGCGGACCTTGAGGCGGCCCGAGGTGCCGTAGGTGTGGACGTTCATCCGGTCGACCTCGGCGCGGATCGCGGCGGAGTAGGCGGCCCAGTTCGTCGCGAAGATGTCGGGGTTGGTCTCGTCCATCGCGGCGATGCCGGCGTCGGTGGTCGAGGCGTCCAGCACGGCGGCGACGTCGGGGATCAGACCCGCTTGGCGCGTCGGTCCGACGTGCATTCCCTCCTGGCGTCCGCCGGTCGGGACGCCGTTGGAGAGCTGCGTGCCCCAGTAGTTCGTGTTCGGCTCGTTGAAGGGGTCGAGCGTGTCGAACTCGATGCCGTACTCGTCCTCCATGTGCTCGGTGACCTTCACGAGGTACTTCGCGAACTGCTCCTCGGCGGCGGGCTTCAGCTGCTCGCTGTTCGCGTCGAAGCCGCCCGAGACGTAGCCGCTCTCGGTCATGAAGTACGGGGCGGAGTTGGAGAACGCCTCCCAGTGCGAGATCTGCTTCTCCTCGGCGAGCCTCTCGACCCACCAGCGCTGCGTCTCGTCGGCGGTCCAGTCGTAGGAGGCGGGGTCGTCCGCGTTCCACTTGGCCAGGAGCGCGTCGCGGTCGGCGAGCTTCGTGGAGGTGCCGCCGTAGGTCGACGCGTCGCCGGCCGGGTTCGGCTTCCACCAGCCCTCGACGGCGCCGCCCGGCCGGAGGTAGTCCTTCACATCGGAGGCGTTGCCGCCGCCGATGTTGTAGCGGGCGATGTTGAGGTCGAGGCCGCTGTCGCCGAAGACCTTCTGGTAGAGGTCCTCGCGGAGGGCCTCGGGATAGCCGCCGGTCGCGTTCGCGAACCAGACGAGGCTGGTGCCCCAGCCCTCGAACGCCTCACCGGCGGCGGCGGGGTTCGGCGTGATGCGGAACGCGTCCGCGGCCTGAGCGGGGGCCGCTGCGGCGGGGATCGCCAGCAGTGCTCCTGTGGCCAGGGCGGCGCTCGTGGCGAGCGCGGCGACCCTTCTGAAGGACATCGACATTGATGCGGTCTCTCTTTCGCCATCGAAATGCGGGCATGTTCACATGAACGCGCCCTGACGGCCGACTGTACATGTTCACGTCAACAATCGGAAGGTGCTCAGGGGTGGGCGAGGCCCGCAGCGTCGAGAAGCCGGGAGTCGTCGCAGTCGACGCCGAGTGCGACGACTCCTGGAGTGTCGTGGGCATGCGGAGGCGTGCGGCCGCGCGCCGCGACACCCCCGCGCTCAGACGCGGTGCGTCGTCTCCGGGAAGGCCTCGGGCTCGCACTGGATGGTCGCGTGGTCGATGCCGTGGCGCTCGCGGAGGACGGCGAGCACCCGCGAGAGCGCGGTGCGGTAGTCGGCGTCGGGGGCGACGACCACGTGGCCGGTGGCGCTCTCCATGCCCGAGGTGATCGTCCACACGTGCAGGTCGTGCAGCGCGAGCACGCCGGGGACGGCGCAGACGTCGCGCTCGAGCGCTGCGAGGTCGACGTGCGCGGGCGCCGACTCCATGAGGATCCCCAGCGCCTGCCGCGTCAGCGACCAGGTGCGGGGAAGGATCAGCAGCCCGATCAGCACGCCGACGATCGGATCCGCCCACGCCCAGCCGGTGGTGAGCAGCACGATCGCCGCGACGATCACGCCGATCGAGCCGAGTGCGTCGCCGAGCACCTCGAGGGAGGCTCCGCGGAGGGTGATGCTCTCCTTCGCCCCGGCCGACAGCAGGCGCAGGCTCACGAGGTTGACCGCCAGGCCCACGACGGCGGTGATCAGGAGGGGGCCGCCGGGCACCGCGGGCGGCTCGGCGAAGCGGCGGACGGCCTCGACGATCACGAACGCGGCGACCGCGAACAGGAGCAGTCCGTTGGCGAGGGCGGCCAGCACTTCGAGGCGGTAGGAGCCGTAGGTGCGGCCCTTCGCAGCGGGGCGGGCGGCGAGCGAGATCGCGGCGATCGACATCCCGAGCGCCAGCACATCGGTGCCCATGTGCGCGGCGTCCGAGAGCAGCGCGAGCGAGCCCGTCGCGACTCCGACCGCGAACTCGACGACCATGAACGCCGCGGTCAGGACGAAGGCGGCCACGAGCGGACGCCGGTGCCGCGCGGCGGCGGAGCCGGCCGGAACGCCGTGAGAGTGGCCCATCGGCTCCTCCGATCCCTGTTCGTATAAACAGTCTTGCATGCGTTTGGAGCCGAGCGCGAGCGTCCTCAGCCGACCAGCGGGTCCAGCGCCTCGCCGAGGTAGGGCGCCAGGGTCCGGGCGTACGACTCGGTGAGGTGCCCGAGGTCGCGGTACACCTTCACTCCGCCGATCACGAGGGGGCAGCCGCGGTCGTCGCAGAACCAGCGGGTGAGGTCGACGGCGGCGGCGCCCGGCCAGCCCTCGGCGGCGGCGGCCATCAGCTCGCGGTCGGCGAAGGCCTCGTCGAGCGGCACGCTGCAGTCGGCCGCGGAGCCCGGCTCCTCGGCGCAGGCCAGCAGGGAGAGCGAGGGCAGCACCGGATTGTCGCGGATCGCGACCACCGTGGATCCGCGGGCGATCAGCGGCGCCCACGACTCGTGGAACCCGTCGATGCCGGCCTGCTCGTCGGGGGTGCCGGACGCGTCGACGAACACGGACTTCTTCGCGGAGTAGGCGGTGACGACGAGCGCATACGGCTCCTGGCCGGCGAGCTCCTCCTGCAGCTTCCTGTTCCAGACGTCGCAGGAGCGGCGGGAGGAGGCGGAGTCGTCGCGCCGCTCCGCGGTCGAGAAGACGCAGCCCGTCTTGTAGTAGGTGTGCAGGTCCCAGCCGCGCTCCTCCGCGACGCCGCGCAGCGCCGGGAAGAAGGACGCCGCATGCGAGTTGCCGATGAGCAGCACACGGAGGCCGGCGGGATCGCCGAAGCGGCACTCCTTGAGCGCGGTGCCGGAGTTGCCCGTGCTGCACTCGTCGGTGTTCAGCGCGGAGCCGTCCTCCGAGGCGTCGACGGCGGGCAGGCTCGTGGTCCAGGAGTCGGGGCAGGCGTTCGCGAGCGCCGCGGCTCCGACGCAGCCCTCGGTCGAGACGGGGAGGGCGTGCGCGCGGGTGAGGTCGGCGGCGATCGCGGCGTTCGTTCCGGTGAGGCCCGTCGCTCCGACCAGGGCGGCGACGGCCAGCAGGGCCGCCGGGGCGAGCGCGCGGAGGCGGTGCGGGCGCTCGGCGGGGGCGCGGCGGTGGAGGGGGTCCTCGAGGAAGCGCTTCGAGGCGGCGGCCAGGAGGATCGCGGCGGCGATGACGCCCAGGCCCGCCGGAGCGGTCGGGTCCTCGCCGGTGCTCTCGCGCCAGAAGACCAGGAGCGGCCAGTGCCAGAGGTAGATCCCGTAGCTCAGGCCGCCGAGCCACACGAGCGGGCGCAGGGCCAGCAGTCGGCCGACTCCGCGCTCCGGGGCGGGGCCGGTCCCGGCGACGAGCACGAGCACCGCCGAGAGGGTCGGCCAGAGCGCGGCGGTGCCGGGGAACGCGCTCGAGACCTGGAGCACGAATCCGCAGGAGACGACTCCGATCAGCCCCAGCCACCCGGCGACCGTCCGCAGGGCCGCCGGGATCGCCAGTCCCGGGAGCACGAGGGCCGCGAGCGAGCCGAGCCCGAACTCCCATGAGCGGGCGAGGGTGCTGTAGTACGCGGTCGGCTGGTCGATCCCGACCAGCACGACGGAGAACGCGAACGAGAGGACGGTGAGCGCCGCGACGAGCGCCAGCAGGAACCGCGGCAGCTGCGCGCGTCGTCGCAGCAGCACGGCGGCGAGGGTCGCGACGAGCACCAGGGCGAGCCAGACCAGGTAGAACTGCCCCTGCACCGACATCGCCCAGAAGTTCTGCACCGGCGAGTGGAAGTCGTCCTGCGCGAGGTAGTCCACTCCGGCCCGCGCGAGCGCGACGTTCTCGACGTAGAAGGTCGAGGCGAGCACCTCGGTGAAGGTCTGCAGCAGCTGCGAGGGGCGCAGGAGGAGTGGAGCGAGCGCCGCGACGACGACCAGCACCACCGCGGCCGCCGGGAAGAGCCGCGAGGCGAGCCTCCGGAGGAAGGCGATCGGACGCACGCGCCCGAACCGGCGGATCTGGCCGAGGAGGGTCAGGGTGGTGAGGAACCCGGCGATCACGAAGAAGACGTCGACGCCTCCGGAGACGCGGCCCAGCCAGATGTGGAACGTCGCGACCAGGAGGGACGCGACGGCGCGCAGTCCCTCGATCTCGGGCCGGTAGCCGGACGCGTCGGCCTTGCGCACCAGCGCGGACCGGCCGGAGGCGGCGGTGCGGGCGGAGTGGCGGGGCAACGGGTTCCTTCCGTGACGGTCGGCGGGCGGTGGGGCGGGAGCCGTCGATCGTCGGTGTTCAGGATCGCGCTCTCCCGCCCTCAGGGGAACCGTGTCCGGGGTGCTGTCCACCTGGTTGGGGGCTGCGGAGGCGAGGTGCGCGACAGGTGTCCGCTTACTCGGCTGTTCCGGGCCTTCTGAGTGCATCGAGAACTCGGAGGTCGCCGTTCTCGCGCGCGACCACGGCGACTTCTGCGGAGTCGCCGGTGGGCGGGACCGAGGGTGGATCGAAGGCGGGTGGCGCGGATCGACTGGCGCGGATGGACGGGCTTAGGTGAGGTAAGGCTATGCTTACCCGGGCTCCGCGCCGAGACGCGGGTGCCGCCCGCCGACGGACCGGGCCGACGAGCCCTGCCGGCGAACCGCGCCCACGAACAAGGCCCGCGCACCGGGCCGACGACCGACGCCCACGAACCACGGGAGATCCATGTCCACGCACCGACGGCGCCCCGCCGCCCTCGCCCTCGCCGCCCTGACCCTGCTCGCCCTCACCGGCTGCGGCGCCTCCGAGCAGATCGAGCCCGAGAGCACGGCCGCCGCGGGGGAGGGCACGACTTCGTACCCGCTCATGCTGGACAACTGCGGCACCGCGACCACCGTCACCGCCCCTCCGCAGCGGGTCGTCTCCCTCGACCAGAACTCGACCGAGATCCTGCTGTCCCTCGGCCTCGAGGACCGGATGGTCGGCACGGCCTCCTGGACCGACCCCGTGCTCGAGACCCTCGCCTCCGCGAACGAGAGCGTGCCGCGCCTGGCCGACAACGCGCCCACCTACGAGGTGCTGCTCGGTGCCGACCCGGACTTCGTCACCGCCTCCTTCGGCCGGCACTACGCGCCCGAGGGCGTCGCCTCGCGCGACCGCCTCGCCGAGACGGGGATCGGCTCCTACCTCGCCCGCTCCGACTGCGACAACGGAGCGAGCGTCAACGGCGGGAGCGGCACGCGCACCGTCCCGCTGACCGTCGACGTCCTCTACCAGGAGATCCACGAGCTGGCCGAGGTCTTCGACGTGCAGCAGCGCGGCGACGCCCTGGTCGCGCAGCTGCAGGAGCGCGCCGCCGCCGCCACCGAGGGGGTCGACCTCGGCGGCCGGAGCGTCGCCTTCTGGTTCGCCGACACCAAGACGCCCTACATGGCCGGCGGCTACAACTTCGCCTCGATGCTCGGCACCACGACCGGCATGACCAACGTCTTCGCCGACCGCACGGAGGACTGGCCCGCCGTGGGCTGGGAGAGCGTCGTCGCGGCCGACCCGGACGTCCTGGTCCTCGGCGACCTGCAGCGCGACCGCTTCCCCGGCGACCGCCTCGACGACAAGACCGCGTTCCTCCGCTCCGACCCGCTGACCAGCAGCCTGCCCGCGGTGCAGGACGGCCGCTTCATCGCGCTCCACGGCGCCGAGATGAACCCGTCGATCCGCTTCGTCGACGGGCTCGAGAAGATCCGCGCCTGGTGGGACGAGAACGGGGCCTCGCTCTGAGCACGCACACGGGCACGAGCACGGTCCTCGTCCGCCGGGTGCCGCGGGGTCTGGCCGCCGCCGCGCTGGTCGTCGGCGGGCTGCTAGCGCTGGCGCTCTCGGTCGGCGTCGCGGTGACGCTCGGCCCGGCCGACGTCTCGCTCGTGAACGTCCGCGACATCCTCCTCAACCACCTCGGGCTCGCCTCCGTCCCGGTGCGTGCGGCCGAGGACGCGATCGTCTGGCAGGAGCGCCTCCCGCGCGCACTCGTGGCCGCGGCCTGCGGGGCGGGGCTCGGCGTGTGCGGAGTGATCCTGCAGTCGCTGCTGCGCAATCCGCTCGCCGACCCGTTCGTGCTGGGCGTCTCCTCCGGAGCGTCCACGGGCGCGGTGCTCGTCGGCGTGCTCGGGGTCGGCGGAGGAGTGGTCGGGCTCTCCGGAGGCGCCTTCGTCGGCGCGCTGGTCGCCTTCGGCTTCGTGCTGCTGCTCACGCGGTTCTCGGCGGGCGGCACCTCGGGCGTGATCCTGGCGGGGGTGGCGAGCACCCAGCTGTTCTCGGCGCTGACCTCGCTGATCGTGTTCGCTCTCGCCGACTCGGACGAGACGCGCGGCGTGATGTTCTGGCTGCTCGGCTCCCTCGAGGGCATGCGCTGGGACGACGTGGCGCTGAGCGGAGGAGTCGTGCTGCTCGGCTGCGTGGTCTGCCTCGCCGCGGCGCGCACGCTCGACGCGTTCGCCTTCGGGGAGGACGTGGCCGCGTCGCTCGGCGTGCACGTGGGCCGCACCCGCCTCCTCCTGCTGGTGGTGACGGCCCTGCTGACGGCGACCCTGGTGAGCATCGCCGGCGCGATCGGCTTCGTGGGGCTGGTGCTGCCGCACGCCGCGCGACTCGTGTTCGGGCAGCGGCACTCAAGGGTGATCCCGGCGACGATCCTGCTCGGCGCGGTCTTCCTGGTGTGGGTCGACGCCGGGTCGCGGGTGGCGTTCGCGCCGACTCCGCTGCCGGTGGGGGTCGGCACGGCACTCGTCGGCGTGCCGGTGTTCATGCTGCTGCTCCTGCGGCGGAGGGGCCGCTCGTGACGCTCGAGGCCGACCGGGTCTCGTGGCGCAGGGGCGGCCGCCTGGTGGTCGACGGGGTCTCGCTCCGCCCCGCTCCCGGCTCGACCGTCGGACTGCTCGGGCCCAACGGCTCGGGCAAGTCGTCGCTGCTGCGGCTGCTGCAGGGCACCGCGGCTCCGGACGCCGGCGTCGTCACCCTCGACGGCGCGCCGCTCCGCTCGCTCCGCCGCCGCGAGGTCGCCCGGGCCGTGGCCACGGTGACGCAGCAGGCCGAGACGGAGGCGGACCTCCCCGTCCGCGACGTCGTCCGGCTGGGGCGCACCCCGCACCGCTCCCTCCTGGGCGGGGACACGGCCGAGGACCTGCGCGCGATCGATCGCGCCCTCGAGCAGGTGGGCCTCGAGGCGAAGGCCGACCACCTCTGGCACACCCTCTCGGGCGGCGAGCGGCAGCGCGCGCACATCGCCCGGGCGCTCGCGCAGGAGCCGCGCGAGCTGCTGCTGGACGAGCCGACCAACCACCTCGACATCCGCCATCAGCTGGAGCTGCTGGCCCTGGTGCGGGCGCTGCCGGTGACCACGGTCGTCGCGCTGCACGACCTCAACCTCGCGGCCCTGTTCTGCGACGCGCTGCTGGTGCTGCGCGAGGGGCGCGTGGTCGCGGGCGGCACCCCGGAGGAGGTGCTCACTCCGGCGCTGATCGCGGACGTCTACGGGGTGCGCGCCCGCGTGATCGTCGACGCCGGACGGCCGCACGTGCTGTTCGACTCCTGATTCCGCTGCCGCATCCTGACCCCACTGCCAGACGATCGTCGATCAGTCAACGGCCTCGTCCACTTCTGGCAGCGCGTTCTACCGTCGGTGAACCGGCTTCGAGACCTCACAGGAGAGGTCCTCCTCGCGCTGGGCGAGGTGAACTCCTGACGGAGGTCGATGGACGTGCCGGTGACGGCGAAGGGGAGTCGAGAGATGTCCAGAGACGACGTGGCACCGGGGCAGTTCGCGCGGTTCGTGAAGTGGGTCAACAAGGCCGACGGCTGGGAGCCGCAGTACCTGCGCGGGCGGGTCGTGGCCAAGAAGGACGGCGAGTGGATCGTCGCGGTCGACGGCGAGGAGCGCCGGATCGTGAAGAAGGAGTGGAGCGTCTACCGCTGACCCTCGGGGAGGACTCGTGATGCTGCCCGACCGGCGCACGCCCGAGATCAGAGAGGCGCGTCCCGGAGTCTTCGTGCTCGAGCTGCGCCGCACCCGCCGCCGGCCCGCCGAGGAGCTGGGCGTCCTGATCCGCACGGGCACGACCTGGACGGTGCTGGGCCCCGAGGGCGTGCTCTCCGACGTGCCGAGCTTCCACGACGCCGTGGCGGCCCTGCGCGAGTAGCGAGGCATCACCGAGGTACCCGCGGCCCCGCTGAGTCGCCCGAGACGGTCGCCCTCTCCGGCGTGTCGACGGCCGTCCCGGGCACCTCAGCGCGGAAGGGGGCGGCGCGGCGGTGGTGCCGCCGAGGCGTGGGCCCGCCGCGCCTACAGCTGGCGGCCCGGACGCTGCACACCGACGACGGTGACGGTCAGCGACGCGGAAGTGCTCTGCGCGGCGGACGGCGCGGACTCCGAGAGGCGCACGGTCAAGCGGAGGTGGTCGGTCGCTCCGACGGAGAGGGCGGGGGAGCCGGGCAGGTCGAGGCGGGAGGCGGCGGGGCGGTCGGCCGACACGGTGGTGACGGTGCCGGGGCAGGTCGCGGCATCGGCCGACCAGGACAGCGAGCAGCGCTCGATCGCGAGCTGCAGGCCGTCCGAGAGGTCGGTGCCCGTGGCCGTCTGCAGCTGGAGGGCCGACATCGGCAGGGTCCCGGCGTTCGTCAGGTCGAGGAGGCGCCGGGCCGTGCCGCCGGGGACGAGGCCCGCGACGGGGACCGGCACGGTCGTCGCTCCGGTGCCGGTGAACGTCGCGATGACGGTGCCGGAGGCGACCCGCGCGCTCACGGAGCCCCGGTCCAGGAGCACGGCGGTGGCGGTGGCGGCGGCGCCGAGGACGAGCGCGCCGGCGACGAGTCCCGCCAGGCCGGCGCGGGAGACCACGCGGCGGCGGACCTCGGGGGAGTGGCGCGGGGCTCCGCGGTCGCGGGAGGACGGCCGGGCGCTGTGCCGTCCGTGCTCAGCGGGCGGACGCAGGGGCTCCGGGGGCGGCGTGCCGTCCGACGAGCGGTGCGCGCCGCTCACGGGGCGACCTCCGCGGGGTGGCGCCAGATGGCGATCAGGAGCGCGCCCACGATGACCGCGCCGCCCGCGGCGAAGAGCGCGAACCGCGCCTCCGGGTGGGCGAGGCCGATGCTCGGCCAGCCCAGCAGCGGCACCACCGAGCTCTCGCGCCAGATCCGCTCGTCCGCGATCGTCACGATCCACGGGTCGGCCGACTCGTTGTTGTCGCCCTTGGTGGTGAGCGCCAACTGGCCGGGCTCGCGGCCGCGGAGTGCCGCCGCCTCCTCCTCGGAGTAGACGAGGGTGACGCGGTGGATGACGCGGCGGCCCGGATCGTCCGGGTCGGTGAAGACGATCACGTCACCGGCGCGGATCGCGGCCTGGTCGACGGGCAGGGTGACGGCGAGGGAGCCGACGGGCATCCCGGGCGCCATCGAGTTCGACAGCACCGGCACGAGCCGCACGAGACCGAGCGCGGAGAGGACGAAGACGGCGATGCCGGCGACGGCCACGATCGTGACCAGGCCGCCGAGGAGAGCGCGGAGGGCCTTCACGCCTGCTCCCTCCGGTGACGACGGCGCGCCGCCGCGGCGAGCAGGGCGCCCGAGCCGAGGGCGAGCATCCCGCCCAGGAGCGCAGCGCCCAGGTCGCGGCCGGTGACGGCCAGCCCGCCGCCCGCCGCTCCGGGGAAGGAGCCGGGGCCGGGCGTCGCGGAGGGATCCTCCTCCGTCGTGCCCACGAGCACCCGCAGCGACGCCGCCGCGAGCTCGGTCCCGTTGCCGGCCGACTCCGGGAACAGGACGCGGACGCGCACGCCCACGGTGGCCCCGCGCTCGAGCGGACGGACACCGTCGAGCCGGCCGAGCGTCGCCGCGGGCCCGGATCCGAGCGGCACAGCGTCGTCGGGGCAGAGGTAGCGCTCGACCGTGCGCCCCCCGTCGACGACCTCGGCGACGGTGAACGCCGAGCCGCAGAGCTCGACGGACAGCTGGAGGCCGTCGCGCGGGTCCTGCGCCAGCGTCCCTCCGTCGACCGCGAAGGCCACGGAGACCCCCTGCGGCGACAGGCCGGTGCTGGTCACCTCGACCGCCCACTCGGCGCGGTCGCCCGGAGCGAGGTCGGTGAGGGATCCGGGTGCCGAGAGCTCGCGCACGTCGAGCACGCCGACGGGCTCGGCGCTCGCCGCGGGCGCGAGGAGCACCGCCGCGAGGACGGCGACGAGCGCACGGGCGTGGGGCATGGGGACGACTCCGGGAGGGGGATGCCTCCGCCCCGCGCCGGTGGCGGCCGGGCAGGACGGAGGCGGTGGGGGACGGTCTACTTCTGGATGCCGGCGCGCTGGATCGCGGCGGCCGTGAAGGTGACCGTGGCGGAGGCGTTCTCGTACGCGTTGTCGGCCGCGGTCGGCAGGACGAGCTCGATCAGCGTGTTCAGCGTCACATCACCGGCGTCCGAGGGGAAGGTCCCGGTCGTGGTGGGGGTGATGCCGAAGTTCGCCGGGGTGAAGTCGACCGCGCCGGCCTGGCCGCCGATGGACGACAGCTTGCCGGATCCGGTGACCGTGGTGGTCCCGCTGCAGGAGTACGGGCCCGCCGGAGTCGTGGTGGGGGCGGTCGTCCAGGCGGTGGAGCAGGTCAGCAGGCGGTAGTCGAGGCCGTTCGGGCCGGAGACGAGAGACTGGCCGACACGGTTCTGGTCGGTGGTGTCGGATCCCACGACGTCGTTGGTGACGGCCTGCGAGAAGCGCACCGACGAGACGAGGTCGCCGTCGTTGGTGGCGTTCGGCAGGACGATCGTCACCGGGCGCTGGATGGTGTCTCCGGGCGCGATGTCCGTCACGATGAAGGTGCCGTCGAGGTTGATGTCGAGCTGTCCGGCGTCCGCGGTGACGCTGGCGGTCCCGGAGTCGGTGAACACGGCGAAGGCGCCGGCGCCGGCGAGGGCTCCGGCGGCGAGGAGGACGCCGCCGGTGAGGGCGATCTTCTTCCAGGGGCTGCGACGGGTGGGTGCTGTGGTGGTCATGGCGACCGTTCCTTTCTGGTGGGTGGTGCCCGGTGCGGGCGTGGTCTCCCTCACGAGGACATGTGCAGGACGAGAGGGGTGTCGGCGGGGAGGCATCAGCAGCCTCCGGCGGTGGTGACGGCCGGCTGGGCGACGGCGATCGAGGCGGCGGACGCGACTCCGAGCCAGCGCTGCAGGTCCGGGCGGACCCGCCACTGGTAGCTGCGGCCCTCACCGACCCGGTCGTCGGTGAAGCTCGTCGCGGAGGCGGCGGGTGCCGCGATCACGGTCCAGGGGCCGGGCGTCGTCCCCGCGAGGCGGCGCTCGAGGGTCCAGCCGGTCGCTCCAGCGGCGGCCGACCAGCTCACGAGGGTGCTCGGCCGACCGGCCGTGCAGCTCGCGACGGGCGTGGCGACCACGGAGGAGCTGGTCCAGGCGCCGGGCCCGACCGCTCCGCTCGTCGTGCCGGTGCCGGAGAAGCCGCGCCGGACGAGGGGGGCGGGATCGACCCACACCGTGATCGTGCCGCCCGCCGTGAGCGCGCCGTCCGTGACCGTGTACGCGATCGTCGCGCTCCCGGTCCAGCCGTCGGTCGCGGGCGTGTAGGTGCACGTGGATCCGGAGCAGGAGAAGGTGCCGCGCAGCCCGGCCGAGACGCTCGTGCCGGCCAGGGCGAGGGTCGTGCCCGGGTCCTCGTCGGTGTCGTTCGCGAGCGGAGCGACGGTGACGGCGGGGCCGCCGGTGGTCGCGACCACGCGGTCGGGTCGGGCGACCGGCGCGCGGTTCAGCGCGGTGACGGTGACCGTGACCCGCACGTTCCAGGTGCCGTACTGGCCCGAGAGCGAGTAGTCGAAGACGTCGGTGCCGACGAAGGCGGCGATCGGGCGGTAGGTGCACTGGCCGCGGGTCGCTCCGCTCGCGACGCAGGAGACGGAACCCTGCACGGGAGTGGCGGGGGCGGGGGTCGCCGCCCCTCCGATCGCCCTCGGGGTCGCCGAGAGCTGAGCGCGCGAGAAGGTCGCGCCGGTCGCGGCGGGCCCGTCGTTCGCGAGCACGTCGATCACGACCGATCCGCCCTGCACGACCGTCGCGGCGTCGGCCGCCGGATCGGGGATCACCGAGATGCTCACCGAGGCGGTGCGGGTGAACGCCCCGCCGGTCGGGCCGGTCGCCGTCGCCGTGGCGGTGTTGGCGATCGTGCCGGCGGTGACGTCGGCGGCGGTGGTCGTGTAGGCGGCGGTCGCGGTGACGACCTGGCCGGGCAGCAGTCGTCCGGAAGTGCCCGGCCAGGAGTAGGTGAGAGCGGAGAGCCCGCTCTTGGGGTCGCTGATCGCGACCGCGGTGAGGGTGGTGGTGCCGGTGTTGGTCGCGCGGAAGGTGTAGGTCACCACGGTGCCGGCGGCGCTGATGAAGGCGGGGTTCGCGGTCTTGGTGAGCGCGAGGTCGTTCGTGCGGGTGATCGTCACCGTTCGCGAGGCGGTGGCCGTGACGGCGGCGCCCGTCGGAGGGGTGCCGGTCGCGGTGGCGGTGTTGAGGACCTGGCCCGCGTCGACGTCGGCCTGCATGAGCGTGTACGAGGCGGTCGCCGTGACCGACTGGCCGATCTCGAGGCGCCCGGCGGTCCCCGGCCAGGAGTAGGCGAGCGCGGAGAGCCCGCTCTTGGGGTCGGTGACCGCGACGGCGCTCAGCCCGGTGTTGCCGGTGTTGGTGGCGGAGAAGCTGTAGGAGACGGTCGAGCCCACGGCGGCCCCGGTCGGGATCGTGCCGTTCTTCGTCAGCGAGATCGAGGGCGCGTAGCGGATCGGCGTGGTGGCCGTGGAGGTCGCGGTGACCGTCACGGGCGAGGCTGCCAGCGTGCGCCCGCTGACCGTGGCGGTGTTGGTGACGGCCGTGCCCTTGTCGATGTCGGTCTGCAGCACCGTGTACGGCGCCGAGGTGAAGGTCGCGCTCGCTCCGGGTGCGAGCTGAGTCGAGGCGGGCGTGATGCCGGTGACCTTCGGGTCGGCGACGGCGACCGTCTGCAGCGTGACGTTGCCGGAGTTGAGGGCGAGGAACGAGTAGCGGATCTGCTCGCCCGGGTCGGCCTGGGCGTTGCCGTTCGTGTCGGTGAGCAGGGCGGTCTTGGTGAGGGTCAGAGCGGGAGCCGGGGTGGCGATGGGGGCGGTGGCGGTGGCGGTCCTGCTCGTGACGGGGGTCGTCGTCACGACGTTCGAGATCGTCTCCGTCTTCGTCGCTGCAGCGGTCGCCGTGTTGACGAACGAGCCGGCCACCGCTTCGGCGGCCGTGACCGTATGGGATCCCGTGCAGATGGTGGAGGCGAGCGGGAGCAGGGTCGTCGTCGGACAGGAGATGCTCGCGGCCTTCGGGTCCGTGACGACGATGCCGGTGAGCGTGCCCCGGATGGACCCGTTCGTGACGACGAACTGGTAAGGGATGACGGATCCCTCGGCGTAGGCGACGGGCTGCGTGGTGGTGCGGTCGATCTGCTTGACCAGAGTGATGTCGTCGAGAGTGTTGATGGACGAGACGGAGACGTTGCGGACGAGGTGGGTGTCGTTCGATCCACCGGTGGACGCCGTGAAGCCGAGCTTGTAGGTCGAGGGCGCTGCGGTCGGCATCGTGAACTGCATCAGCTGCGTCAGCGCGGAGGCGGCCATTCCCGCCGAGGTGCCCCAGTAGACCGTGACGACGGGGGAGGCCGTGGCGGACACGGTGATCCGCACGGTCCTGCCGTAGCTCGCGGGCGGATTGCCCGACGAGACGGTGATCGGGGTGCGGACGGAGGTGAGCGTCGGCGGCGGCGCGGCCTGCAGGAAGCAGTAGCCGGTCTGGCCCTGGCCTGCACCGCGGGCGACGATCTGATTCGCGACCTGGCCCTGGCCTGAGCCGGAGGGGCACCCGAATCCGAGTCCGTAGGTGGGCGGGGCGTTGGGTGTCGTGCTCTGCGTGGGAGGTCTGGCCGAGAAGTTCCCGTAGGCGTCGATGCCGATGCCGAGATAGCCGCCGTTCACACCCTCGACGGTCGCGGACTGACCGTAGCCGAGCGAGCCGCCAGGGGCTCCGGCCGCCGTCAGTGACTTCGAGCCGTCCGTGAGGAAGAAGCCGATGCCGTCTGCTCCGAGGAGGCCGAGGGCGGAGCTGTACTGGTACTGGTCGAACTGGACGTCGATGCCGCCCATCGCGGGGATCGGCCGGTTGAAGACCGCGCCGCCCTTGGCGTTGTTCCGGGCGTCGGTGAGCTGCAGGAAGCCCGGACTCGTCGCGGCGGCGGGGGCCTGAGTCCGGTTGGCGCAGACGCCGAGATTCGAGGAGCCGGTCGGCGGAGCAGTGGTCGCCGCCGTGATGCAGGCGCCGTCGAGCGCCTGCCACGCCGAGTCCGCGACGCTGATGCCGCCGAACCCCTCCTGGAGCAGGACCGTGGCCGCGGCGGCCCTCGACGCGGGCAGGACCACGAGGACGGCGGCGAGCAGGAGCAGCACGAGGCCGAGGGCGATCGAGCGGTCGTGGCTCGGCCGGGCATGCGCGTTCGACACGGATCGACCTCCCCCCGGGGCGCCTCGCCGGGCCTTCCGGATGGAGCGGGATCACGATAGGTCGCAGCTCGGAGGCGCCCTGTCCCCCTGAGACGGGACGTGGGCGGCGGACGACGGGCCCCCGATCCGGTGGGCACGCAGAAGGGGGAGAGCAAGCGCTGAACCAGCGCTCAGGTGGTGTCCAGAAAACGCGACCTATCCGGGGCTCCCCCGCGAGAGTGTTGACGTGCGCACGGCCCTCGCGCCGGGCTCAGGGCGGCCTGGATCCGTGCCGGCCCCGCGGGACCCCGGAGTTCCGCCACCGACACGATGCGGTTCCGCTCCCGTGGCGGGCATCTCCGGAGCAGTGGCGCGAGATAGCGCTCTCACCAGGACCTTCTCGCATCCCTCCGCCGCTCCACGCCAGGTGGGAGCGCCGCCGCGGGTGTCCCTGAAGCGGGTCTGGCGGTCGCGCAGCGGACGCGGGAGGATGCATTCGCGCCTGCCCGCCCGCACGGTCCCCCGAAGGACCGCACCGCGCCCCCTCCACGGTGGTCCGATCCGGACCGCAGCACCCCCCTCACACCTTCCGGTCAGGCTCCGCCGACCGAGCAGCCCTCTCCACGTCGGGATCCCATGTCCTCTCCTGCGCGCCACAGCCGCCGTCTCGTCCTCACCGGAGCCGCCCTCGGCGTCGGATCCGCCTTCGCCTACGCGATGACCGCGTCCGCGGCGCCCGACTACAGCGTGATCCCGCCGCTGCCCAACGAGCTCGGGCGCAGCGACACGGCGATCTCGCGCGTGGGGAAGAAGCCGTACCAGATCATCGACGTGATGATCGGCACCGACCGCGCGCGGCTCTTCGTCCCGCACACCGCGGCTCCCTCGCAGCGGATCGGCCGGGTCGTCTACTGGTACTACCACGCCAACGGGAGCACCTACGCGGCCCTGTCCGGCGCCTACCAGTACAGCGCTGACCAGGCCGTCGACAAGGGCGTCATCTCGATCTGCCCCAACTACGGCGGCAGCATCTACACGAACAAGCGGGCCGTCGCCATGCAGGTGGACGCGGTCGCCTGGTTCCAGAAGACGTGGCGGATCGGCGCGAGCTTCCTCCGCTCGAACTCCGGCGGCGGAGCGCTGCTCTGCTGGGCGTACGGCAACAAGCTGGTCCCCGAGATCCGCGGCGCGTACCACGCGGCCGGCGTCTACGACATGGCCGACATGGCCCGCCGCGATCCGGGGCGCGTCCTGCCGGACTACGACAACGACCCCTCGACGATCCCGGCGACCGACCCCGCGCTGCTGCCGCAGGCCTCGTGGGCGGGGGCGCGGATCCGCACGACCGGCTCGACGGAGGACGTCCTCGTCCCGATCGCCGTGCACGGAGGGGCCTGGGTCGCGCTCGCGAAGCCCGTCGCGAAGGAGGCTGTGGTCCTCTACACGCCGACCGACGGCGCTCCGAACGGCCACAACGTGCCGAGCCTGACGAACAAGGACATGCTCGACACGTTCGACCGCTGGCTCGCGGAGCAGCCGGTCGTTCCGCTGCCCGACGAGCCCGCCTCGTCGATCCCCGGCGAGGGCACGTACCAGAACTACTCGCCGCTCATCACGACGGCGGGCACCTGGAGCACGATCTCCTCCTCCGCCGACAGCGGCGGGAGCATCAGCTACTCCAGCTCGGCCGGAGCGTCCGCGAGCTTCCGCTTCTCGGGCACGGGCGTCAGCTGGGTGAGCCGGATGACGGCGACCTCCGGCATCAACGAGGTGCTGCTCGACGGCGTCCTCGTCGCCACCGTCGACCGCTACAGCCCCACGACCCGCTCGGGTCAGACGGTGTGGACGAGCGGACCGATCGCCGTCGGCACCCACACGGTCACGATCCGCCGCGGGACGACGCGCAACCCGGCGTCCACCGGGTCCACCCTGATCCTCGACGCCTTCGTCGTGACCGCGGGGACCGTCTCCACGTCGACCCCCACCCCCACCGCGACGGCGTCTCCGACCAGCACGCCGACGCCGACGCCGACGGACACGCCGACCCCCACCGACACGCCGACTCCGACCGAGACCCCGACGGCCACGTCCACGCCCACCCCGACCTCGACGCTGCCGGCGGCGGGGACGTACCAGAACGGAGCCGCCGTCATCGCGACGGTCGGCACCTGGGCGACGCTCTCGAGCACCGCCGACAGCGGCGGCAGCATCTCGTACTCCAGCACCTCCACGGCCTCGGCGACCCTCCGCTTCCGGGGCACGAAGGTCAGCTGGGTGAGCCGGATCACCCCGACCTCCGGCATCAACGAGGTCCTGATCGACGGCGTGCTCGTCGCCTCCGTCGACCGCTACAGCGCCACGAACCGCTCGGCCCGCACCGTGTTCACCAGCAGCACCCTCAGCGCCGGCGAGCACACCATCACCATCCGCCGCGGCAGCAAGCGCAACGCCGCCTCCACGGGCAACTCGCTGATCCTGGACGCCTTCGTCGTCGTGTGAGCCGCTCGGGCGCCCGAGCCGCCCGCGTGATTCCGGACAGAGGACGCGGGCGGGCTCGGGTGGCCGGGTGTGCGGGGGCTCGTGGAGGGGGCCTTTGTCGCTGAGTCGCTCGCTCGGCGCCCACTGCGTCGAGTCGCCCGTGTCGAGTCGCCCGAGAATGCAGTTGTTTCAACGTTCTCGGGACCAATTCGGGCACCTCAGCGGGCTTCGCGCGAGGCGGCCCGTGCGAGCATGCGGGGACGAGAACGCTGATCCTCGGAGGAACGGGCTGGCTCGGCGGGCACCTCGCGGCGGAGGCGCTGCGGCGCGGCCACGACGTGACCTGCCTCGCGCGGGGGACGGCCGTGCCCGCGGGGGTGTCCCTCGTCCGGGCCGACCGCGACCGCGAGGACGCCCTCGACGCCGTGGCTGCGGCATCGTGGGACGCGGTGATCGACGTCTCCTCGACCCCGCAGCACGTCCGCCGATCCGTCCGCGACCTGCGCTGCAGCGCCTACGTCCTCGTCTCGACCACGAGCGTCTACGCCGAGAACGCGGTCGTCGGCGCGGACGAGGACGCCGAGCTGCTGACTCCCTCCGACGATCCCGCCTCGTACGGCGCCGCGAAGGCCGCCTGCGAGCAGGCCGTGCTGGCCGGATCCGCGCCGTCCCTGATCGCGCGCGCCGGCCTGATCGGCGGCCCCGGCGACCCGACGAGCCGCTCCTCCTACTGGCCCTGGCGCTTCAGCGCGCGGTCCGGGCCCGTGCTGGTGCCGGATGCGCCCGAGCTGCCGACGTCCGTGGTCGACGTGCGGGACCTCGCCGCATGGCTGGTGGCGTCCGCCGAGGCGCGGGTGGCGGGCGTGATGAACGTCTGCGGGACCCCCGTGCCGTTCGGCGAGCACCTCGCCGCGGCGCGGAGCGGATCGTCGGCCGAGCCGGTCGCCGTGCCGCAGGAGTGGCTGCTCGAGCGTGGCGTCGGCCAGTGGGCGGGCGCCGGCTCGCTCCCGCTGTGGATCGCGGACCCGGACTGGCGCGGCATGAACGCACGCTCGACGGCACGGGCGGAGGCCGCGGGCTTCGAGCGCCGCGAGCTCGCCGAGACGCTGCGGGACGCGGCGGCCGCGCACGTGCCGGGACGCGGCGCCGGACTGGGGGAGGAGCGGGAGCGGGAGCTGCTGGGGGAGTGGGGTGC
>NZ_PSWB01000026.1:0-51982 GCF_002931865.1 Rathayibacter sp. AY1C7
CTCCCCGCCCGCCACCGCCTCCGCCGCCTTCGGCACCGGCTTCGTCGAGGGCACCCCCGGCGCCACGGCACCCGGCCCCGCGGAGGAGTCGGCCACCGCGCGCAGCACTCGCACCTCCTCCGCCCGCCTCGCCACCGCCGCTCTCGGCTCCGCCCGCACGGCGCAGACCGGCTCGAAGGTCACCCGCCGCGTCGGCACCACCTCGACCCGACTGCGCGGCCCGAGGCTCGGCGCCGGGCTCACCACCGTCCCGTCCCGCCCGGCCGCCGACCCGATGGCCGCCCTGATGACCGAGGCGGTCCTCCCCGAGCGCAAGCGCTTCTGCTCGCACTGCGGCACCGCCGTCGGCCGCGGGCGCGACGGTCGGCCCGGCCGCACCGAGGGGTTCTGCCCCAACTGCCGCACGCCGTTCTCGTTCACCCCGCAGCTGGTGAAGGGCGATGTCGTCGGCGGCCAGTACGAGGTCGTCGGCTGCCTGGCCTACGGCGGCCTCGGCTGGATCTACCTCGCGCGCGACCGGAACGTCTCGGGGCGCTGGGTGGTGCTCAAGGGCCTGCTCAACTCCGGCGACCCCGACGCGTACGCCGCGGCCGTCACCGAGCGCCGGTTCCTGGCCGAGGTCGAGCACCCGCTGATCGTCGAGATCTACAACTTCGTCCTGCACGACGGCGCCGGCTACATCGTGATGGAGTACGTCGGCGGGCCGAGCCTCAAGCAGATCCTGAAGGAGCGGCTGGACGCCAACGGCGGCGCCGCGGATCCGCTGCCGGTGGACCAGGCGCTCGCCTTCGTGCTCGAGGTCATGCCCGCCTTCGCCTACCTGCACGACCACGGCCTGCTCTACTGCGACTTCAAGCCGGACAACATGATCCAGGTGGGCGACCAGGTCAAGCTGATCGACCTCGGCGGAGTGCGCCGGATCGACGACGAGGACTCCGCCATCTACGGCACCGTCGGGTACCAGGCTCCGGAGGTCGCCGACCTCGGTCCCTCGGTCGCCTCCGACGTCTACACGATCGGCCGAACGCTGGCCTCGCTGGTGCTCGACTTCCGCGGCAACCAGACGACCTTCGTCGCCTCGCTGCCGCCGGTGTCCGAGACACCGCTGTTCCAGCGGTACGACTCCTTCTACCGCCTGATCGCGAAGGCATGCGCTCCCGACCCGCAGGACCGCTTCGCCACGGTGGACGAGATGCGCGGCCAGCTGCTCGGAGTGCTGCGCGAGGTCGTCGCGACCGACCGCGGTCCCGGACACCCCGCGCTGCACTCGACGGAGTCGGCCCTGTTCGAGGCGCCCGTGGCCGACGTGGTCGACCGCGTCCCGCCGTGGGACGCGCTGCCGGCGCTCCGCCGCGACGAGTCCGATCCCGCCCGGTCGTGGCTCGCGGGCGTGAACGTCGCCGACCCGATCGTGCGCCTGCGCGCTCTCGCGCTCGCGCCCACCGTGACGGTCGAGGTGCGGCTCGCCCGCGCCCGGGCGGCGATCGAGGCGCAGCGCTGGGAGGAGGCGGCCCGCGCGACGGGCGAGATACTCACGGAGGACCCGTGGGAGTGGCGGGCGGTCTGGATGAGCGGCCTCGCCCAGCTCGCGCGCGGCGACGACATCGGGGCCCGCGCCTCCTTCAACACCGTCTACGGTCAGGTCCCCGGCGAGCTCGCCCCGAAGCTCGCGCTCGCCGCGGCGTGCGAGGCGAGCGGTGAGCCCGAGGTCGCCGAGTCCCTCTACGTGATCTGCGCCCGCGCCGACGCGAACTACACGGCACCCGCCGCCTTCGGTCTCGCCCGGGTGCGGCAGCTGCGCTCCGACCTCGACGGGGCGCTCGACGCGCTCGACATCGTCGCGCCCACGCGCTCCTCCTACTCCGACGCGCGCCGCCGCCGGGCGGAGCTGCTGGCGGAGTCGGGCCGCGGGCTGCCCGCGCTCTCGGCCGCCCTCGCGAGCGTCGACTCCGTGTCGATCGACCAGCGGACCCGCCTCGAGCTCACGACCCAGGTCCTCGCCTCCGCCCTCGAGCTGGTGCGGCGCGACGGCCCGGCCGAGGGAGCGACCCTCGGCGGAGTCGAGGCGAACGAGGCCGCCATCCGCGACGGCCTCGAGGCCTCCTACCGCGCGCTCGCCGCCTCCACTCGCGAGCGCGACGAGCGCCTGCGCCTCGTCGACCGGGCCAACGAGGTCCGACGCTGGACGCTGACATGAGCGGCGCGCTGTCGACTCCCTGCCCGAACTGCGGCGAGCCGGTCACGACGGGCGACGCGTTCTGCGAGGCCTGCGGGACGCCGCTGATCGTCGCGGCCACCTCCTCCGCTCCGCCCGTCGCCGTCGGAGGATCCGCCGCCTGCGTCTACTGCGGGGGAGCGGTCGCCGAGGACGGCTACTGCGAGCAGTGCGGACGCCCCGCTCCGACCGAGCGCGAGCACTGGGCCGAAGCGCCGCACCCGCTGGTCGGCGGCGTCTGCGACCGCGGGCTCCGGCACCCGGCCAACGAGGACGCGATGGCGCTCGGGGCGACCACCGGCGCCGACGGCTCTCTGAGGGCGGCGCTGCTCGTGGTCTGCGACGGGGTCTCCTCGACCCCCGACTCCGACAAGGCGTCGCTCGCCGCGGCCCGTGCAGCACTCAGCGCACTGCAGGCCGAGGTCGGCGGGGAGAGCGCGGGAGCGGACCGCTGGCGCGCGCTGCTGCAGATGGCCACCGCGCGCGCCTCCGGAGCGATCGACGCGGCCGTGCCCGAGAAGCGGTCGAATCCGCCCTCGTGCACCTTCACCGCGGCGGTGCTGGACGGCGCGCTGCTCGTCACGGGCAACGTGGGCGACAGCCGCAGCTACTGGATGCCGGACGCGGGCGAGCCGCGGCAGCTCACGGTCGACGATTCGTGGGCGCAGGAGCAGATCGCCTCGGGAGTGCCGCGGGAGCAGGCCGAGACGGCGCCCGACGCTCACGCCATCACCCGCTGGCTCGGCGCCGACGCGCACGACGAGGAGCCGCGGGTCGCCTCCGAGGAGCTGACCGAGCCGGGCTGGGTTCTGGTCTGCTCCGACGGGCTGTGGAACTACGCGTCCGCCGCCGAGGACCTGGCGCGCGTGCTGCGCGAGTCGCAGGAGCGGGTGGGCGCGGATCCGGTCACGCTCGCGGAGGCGCTGGTCGCCTGGGCGAACGAGCGCGGCGGGCACGACAACATCACGGCGGCGCTGGCGCGGTTCGACCCGGCGGGTGCGGCGGAGGCAGCGGCTGAAGCGTCCGCTGCCGAGGTGCACGGTGAGGAGATCGGCACAGCCGAGCAGGATGCTGCCGACTCCGGTGCCGATCCCGATGGTGCGGAGCCGGACGCTGCCGAGCCGGACGCTGCCGGCGCCGCCGACCTCGGCGCTGCGGGCCCGAGCGCGGCCGACCCCGATGCTGCGGACCCGCGCGCGGCCGACCCCGCCGCCTCGAGCCCCGATTCGGCGACGCCCTCGCCCGACGCCTCCCGTCCCACCGACTGAGCGCGCCGATCCGTCCAGACCACCCCTCCACCGCTGGACGGATCGGCACCCCCGCGGCCGTGGTCACGCCCCTACAGTCGTCGCCATGAGCATCGCCGAGCCCGCCACCGCCCTGTCCGTCGTCGGCCACTGGATCGACGGGGCTCCCTCGGCCTCCTCGTCCGGCCGCACCGCTCCCGTCTACGACCCGGCGCTGGGAGTCGCGACCAAGGAGGTCGCGCTCGCCGACTCCGCCGAGGTGGACGCCGCCGTCGCCTCCGCGAAGGCCGCCTTCCCCGCCTGGCGCGACACGTCGCTCGCGAAGCGGCAGCAGATCGTCTTCCGCTTCCGCGAGCTCCTCGAGGCGAAGAAGCAGGAGCTCGCCGAGCTGATCACGTCGGAGCACGGCAAGGTCGTCTCGGACGCGCTCGGCGAGATCACTCGCGGCCAGGAGGTCGTGGAGTTCGCGACCGGGCTCGCGCACCACCTCAAGGGCGAGTACTCGGAGCAGGTCTCCACGGGCGTCGACGTCTACTCGACCAAGCAGCCGCTGGGCGTGGTCGGGATCATCTCCCCCTTCAACTTCCCGGCGATGGTGCCGATGTGGTTCTTCCCCATCGCCATCGCCGCCGGCAACACCGTCGTGGTGAAGCCCTCCGAGAAGGACCCGTCCCCGGCGATCTGGCTCGGCGCCCTCTGGAAAGAGGCCGGCCTCCCCGACGGCGTCTACACGGTGCTCAACGGCGACAAGCAGGCCGTCGATGGGCTGCTCGAGCACCCCGACGTCCGCTCGATCTCGTTCGTCGGGTCGACCCCGATCGCGCAGTACGTCTACGAGACGGGCACGAAGCACGGCAAGCGCGTCCAGGCCCTCGGTGGGGCGAAGAACCACATGCTGGTGCTCCCCGACGCGGACCTCGACCTCGTCGCCGATTCCGCGATCAACGCCGGCTTCGGCTCGGCGGGGGAGCGGTGCATGGCGATCTCGGTCGTCGTCGCGGTCGAGCCCGTCGCCGACGAGCTCATCACCAAGATCCAGGACAGGGCCGCGACCCTGCGCACCGGCGACGGACGTCGTGGCTGCGACATGGGCCCGCTGATCACCGAGGCGCACCGCGACAAGGTCGCCTCCTACATCGCGATCGCGGAGGAGGACGGCGCCGAGGTCGTCATCGACGGGCGCGAGATCGAGGTGGACGGCGACGCGAACGGCTTCTGGCTCGGCCCGACCCTGCTCGACAAGGTCCCCACCACCTCCCGCGCCTACACGGAGGAGATCTTCGGCCCGGTGCTCTCCATCGTCCGCGTCGCCTCCTACGAGGAGGGCGTCGCACTCATCAACAACGGCGCCTTCGGCAACGGCACCGCGATCTTCACCAACGACGGAGGAGCGGCACGCCGCTTCCAGAACGAGGTCGAGGTCGGCATGATCGGCATCAACGTCCCCATCCCCGTCCCCGTCGCCACGTTCTCCTTCGGCGGCTGGAAGGCGTCCCTCTTCGGCGACACCAAGGCTCACGGAGCAGAAGGCGTCCGCTTCTTCACCCAGCAGAAGGCCATCACCAGCCGCTGGCTCGACCCCTCCCACGGCGGCATCAACCTCGGGTTCCCGCAGCATTCCTAGGCTCTCTCCTCCTTCGTCGTCGATCGCCCGCAGTCGGCCTGGGAGGGTGGTCGCGTCTCGCAGAGCGTCCTGCGTTCCGCGCACGTCGATCCGCTGAGACGCGGATCACCGGTTGCGCTCCGCGGTGCTCGTGAGGCTCTCTCCTCCTGGCGTCGTCGATCGCCCGCAGTCGCGGTACGCGACCCGCTCTTCCCCGCGCGACCACCCTCCCCAGCCGACCGCGGCCGATCGACGACGCAGGAGGAGAGAGGCTCTTGAGCACCGCGCAACCGGCGATCCGCGTGGGAGCGGATCGTCGTGCGCGGTACGCGACCCGCTCTTCCCATCGTTCCCGCGTTCTGAGGCCGACCGCGGCCGATCGACGACGAAGGAGGAGAGAGGCTTTCCAGCACCGCGCAACCGGCGATCCGCGTGGGAGCGGATCGTCGTGCGCGGTACGCGACCCGCTCTTCCCAGCGGGACCACCCTCCCCGGCCGACCGCGGCCGATCGACGACGCAGGAGGAGAGAGGCTTTCCAGCACCGCGCAACCGGCGATCCGCGTGGGAGCGGATCGTCGTGCGCGGTACGCGACCCGCTCTTCCCAGCGGGACCACCCTCCCCGGCCGACCGCGGCCGATCGACGACGAAGGAGGAGAGAAGCTCTTGAGCACCGCGCAACCGGCGATCCGCGTGGGAGCGGATCGTCGTGCGCGGTACGCGACCCGCTCTTCCCAGCGCGACCACCCTCCCCGGCCGACCGCGGCCGATCGACGACGCAGGAGGAGATCGGCTATGAGTGCAGCCGCAGCGCCGTCCAGAGCTCGGTGCGGGCGGAGACGTCGTCGAGGTCGAGGCCGAGGGCGCGCTCGACGGCGGTGATGCGGTTGCGGAGGGTGTGACGGTGCACGCCGAGGTCGCGGGCGGCGGGCTCCCAGGCGCCGTTGCGGCGGAGCCAGACGCGGGCGCTCTCGAGCAGCACGGCTCCCTCGGGGGTCAGCAGCGGTGCGAGCATCCGGCGGGCGAGCGGTGCTGCTCCGGCGGCGGCGAGGAGCCCGATCATCCCCTCGGCGGTGACGTCCTCGAACCGGACCACCGGCCCGTCTCCTGTCCGCTCGGCGGCGCGCCGCGCCTCCTCGAGGCCCCGGTCCAGGTCCGACCAGCCGATCGGGGCGGAGGCGCCGGCGCTCGCGCCGTGCCGCTCCAGCACGGCGGTCAGCGGCTCGAGTCCGTCGGCGGCGGCCACGGCGACGAGCGAGCCGTCCCTCTCGGCGAAGAACAGGCATGCGCCGTCCTCCTCCGCCACGACCTCCAGCTCGTCGAGGAGCGAGTCGCCGTGCACGGGCGCGCTCAGCACGACCACCCGCACGGGCTCGGCGGGCAGCGGGCTCCCCAGGCGCCGTGCGGTGCTCTCGGCGACGTCGAAGGCTCCCGCCGCCAGCAGCTCGAGCAGTCCGGAGCGCAGCTGCCGGCGGGAGGAGTCCAGCGCGCGCCGCTGCTCCAGCGCGATGCTCGCCAGGGCTATGACGCTCGCGACGAGGTCGCTGCCCGCCGGGTCCAGGGGCGTGCCCGTGCCCACGGCGAGCACCCCGCGCAGGTGGTCGCGGCGCCCGATCGTCTGCAGCGTCACACCGCCGCCGTCGTCGAGCCTGAGTCCTGCTCGGCTACCGCGGGTCAGCGCGTGCCTCGCGGCCGCGGCGACCGCCTCCTCCGCCGGCACGTCGAGCCGGGTGGGCAGGTGCACCCTCTGCCCGGCCGCGTCGTAGAGGGCGACCCAGCAGTCCAGCTGCCGCTCCAGCTCGGTGAGGATCGCCGCGAGCCCGTCCGGCCGCAGCGCCGCGCGGGCGACCCGCCGCTGCGCCTCGAGCGACCACTCCAGCCGCTCACGCTGCTCCCGCGAGATCACGTCGGCGACGAAGCGGATGATCCCCATGAACGGAGTCAGGTCCGCCACCTCCAGCAGCGGCAGGCCCTGGCGCTCGCACGCCGTGACGAGAGCGGCGGGCACCTCGTCGTGCACGATGCGGGTGGCGAAGCCGAGCGCGCGGATGCCGCGGCCGCGCAGCCGGGCGACGTACTCCTCCGAGAACTCGGCGCTGTCGTGCCCGGTGAAGTGGACGCCGTCGGTCAGCAGCAGCTGCCCCGACTCGAGCCAGGGCGTCGGATCGACGAGGTCCGAGGAGTGCGCCCACACCAGAGGGGCGTCGAGGTCGGCCTCGTCGTGGACGCCGGCGAGCACGCGCAGGCGGAAGGCCGGTTCGGCCAGCAGATCGCGGACGGTCGCGGGCATGCGCGGCTCCCTTCGACGTTCCGTCCATCGTAGGGTCCGCGGATCGACGGATCCGCACGCCCGCTTCCGAGGCGCGCGCGGCACGATGGGGAGCATGACGTCCTCGACCGCCCCCACCGTCCGCGACAACGCCTCGGTCACCGCCGCCGACCGGTCCCGCGTGTTCCACTCCTGGTCGGCGCAGGGCGCGCTGAACCCGCTGCCGATCGCAGGCGGTCTCGGCGCCGAGGTCTGGGACGTCGACGGCACCCGCTACCTCGACTTCTCGAGCCAGCTCGTCAACGTCACCATCGGCTACCAGCACCCGAAGGTCGTCGCCGCCATCCAGGAGCAGGCGGGCGTCCTCACCACCGTCGGCCCCGCCTACGCGAACGAGACCCGCGCCGAGGCGGCCCGCCTGATCACCGAGCGGGCGCCCGAGGGCATGGAGAAGGTCTTCTTCACCAACGGCGGCGCGGACGCGAACGAGAACGCGATCCGCATGGCGCGGCTGTTCACCGGCCGCGACAAGGTCGTCTCGCTGTACCGCTCGTACCACGGCAACACGGGAGCGGCGATCGTCTCGACCGGCGACTGGCGCCGCATCCCCAACGAGTACTCCCGCGGGCACTTGCACGCCTTCGGGCCCTACCTGTACCGCAGCGAGTTCTGGGCCGAGACCCTCGAGCAGGAGTGCGAGCGCGCCCTCCACCACCTCGAGCGCGTCGTGCAGGCGGAGGGGCCGGAGTCGATCGCCGCGTTCCTCCTCGAGACCATCCCCGGCACCGCCGGCGTGCTCACCCCGCCGCCCGGCTACCTCGCGGGTGTCCGCGAGATCGCCGACCGGTACGGCATCCAGCTGATCCTCGACGAGGTCATGGCGGGCTTCGGCCGCACGGGGGAGTGGTTCGCCTTCGACGCCTTCGACGTGCGCCCCGACCTGATCACCTTCGCGAAGGGCGTGAACTCCGGCTACGTCCCGATCGGCGGCGTCGTCATCTCGGATCCGATCGCCCACCACTTCGACGAGCGCGTCTTCCCCGGCGGACTCACCTACTCAGGCCACCCGCTCGCCGCGGCCAGCGTCGTCGCGACGCTCGAGGCGATGGAGGAGGAGGGGATCGTCGACAACGCGCGCACCATCGGCTCGGAGCACCTGGCCCCCGGCCTGGCGGCGCTCGAGGCGAAGCACGACCTGATCGGCGAGGTCCGGGGCTCCGGAGTGTTCTGGGCCCTGGAGCTGGTCACCGACCGGTCCGCGCGTACCCCGCTGCCGGCGGCCTCCGTCGCCCGCCTCAAGACCGACCTGCTGTCCCGCGGTCTCCTGCCCTTCACCGCCGACAACCGGATCCACGTGGTCCCGCCGGCCGTCATCACCCCCGCCGAGGTCGCCCGCGGCCTCGGCATCCTCGACGACGCCCTCACCGCCTTCAACGGCTGACCGCACTCCGTTCCGCGGGGAGCGGCGTCCTCGCGGGGCGTATCCGGGGATCCGCGTTCCAGCGGATCCGCGTCGCCGTGCGCGACCCGCTCCTCGGGACCCGGCCCCGCGCTGGAGCCGACTGCAGGATGCCGCGAAGGCAGCGGCGCCGTCGCGACGCGTATCCGGGGATCCGCGTTCCAGCGGATCCGCGTCGCCGTGCGCGACCCGCTCCTCGGGACCCGGCCATGCGCTGGAGCCGACTGCGGGACGCCGCGCGGGGAGCGGCGCCGTCGCGAGGCGTATCCGGGGATCCGCGTTCCAGCGGATCCGCGTCGCCGTGCGCATCCCGCTCCTCGGGACCCGGCCATGCGCTCGAGCCGACTGCGGGACGCCGCGCGGGGAGCGGCGTCCTAACCAGCACTGTGCAAGGCGAACGCCGTCACGAACCCGAGGACCGCGTACAGCCCGGTGAGCACGTCGTCGCGGTCGAACGCCTCGGGGATCATCGTGTTCGAGATCATGGCGAGGATCGCGCCGGCGGCGACGGTCGTCACGAAGGCCACGACCGCGCCCGGTGCGGCGGCGAAGACCAGGAAGCCGACCAGCGCTGCGGCGGCCGAGATCGCGGCGATCCCGCCCCAGACGGTGAAGACGTAGCGGGCGGAGCGGCCGTCGGCCTTCATGCCGACGGTCGAGGACAGGCCCTCGGGGAGGTTCGAGATCGCGACCGCGGCGACGATGGGCACGCTGATCGCCGCTCCCGCTCCGCCCTGGGCGACTGAGAGGCCGAGCACGATCGATTCGGGGACCCCGTCGATCAGGGCGCCGGCCGCGATGGCCGCGCCTCCTCCTCCGCCCGACCCCTTCGCGCTCTTGCGGTTCCCCGCGCCGGCGCGGGTGAGCAGCGCGTCCGCGCCGACGAAGACGACGGCTCCCGCGAGCGTGCCGAGGATCGTCGGGAGCAGTCCTCCGTCGTCCGCCGCCTCCTGCACGAGCTCGTAGGCGAGCGCCGAGATCAGCACCCCTGCTCCGAACGCGGAGATCGCGGCGGTGAGCTTCGGGGGCACGCGCACGAACCAGGCGAGCGCGGCGCCGATCAGGAGGGTGGCGCCGCCGATGGCGCCGCTGGCGAGGGCGAGGGTCCAGGGAGGCACGGCTCCACCCTGGCACCGGCGGTGTCCGGCCGCGGCGGGCTTGACGGGGGCGCTCCGGCGGCGCTCGACCCGCCTCCGCCCGCCCCGACAGCTGTCGTGCAGGCGTCGGGCCGCGATGCCCGGCCGATCCTCGGCGATGGAGGGCCGCTCGGGCCGGGCGTCCCCGTAAACTGCCGGAATGGCGGAGTTCAGCGCGAGTGTTTTCCAGAACGAGTTCCTCTCGGACGGCGCCACCGACGTGCACGCCATCGTCACGGTGACCGCGTCCGGCACGGGGGTCGCCGGGTCCGACGGGGCCGCGGCCGAGATCATCATCGTCGACTGCTCCGGATCGATGACCGGCGAGAACATGACGGCCGCGAAGCGCGCCGCCGCCGTGGCCGTCGACCAGATCCTGGACGGCACCTTCTTCGCCGTCGTGGCCGGATCCGAGCGCGCCGACCGCGCCTTCCCGTACCCCAACGCCACCGTCTCGATGGTGCGGATGGAGCCGGGGGCGCGGGCCGCGGCGAAGGAGGCGATCGGCTACCTCCAGGCCGACGGCGGCACCGCGATGGGCACCTGGCTGACCCTCGCCCGCCAGCTGTTCGCGACCGTGCCGGAGGCGACGCAGAGGCACGCGATCCTCCTCACCGACGGCAAGAACGAGCACGAGTCGCGGATGCAGCTGGACGCGGCGATCCGCGCGGCGTCGGGCGACTTCCAGTGCGACGTGCGCGGCGTCGGCTCCCGCTGGATCGTCGAGGAGGCGCGCACCATCGCGAGCGCCCTGCTGGGCACCGTGGGCCTGATCGCGAACCCGGCCGACATGGCTGCCGACTTCGAGTCGCTGATGCGGGCGTCGATGGGCCGGGGAGTCGCCAACGGCGAGCTCCGCGTCTGGACTCCGCAGGGCGCGCAGCTGCTCTTCGTCCGCCAGGTCGCTCCGAACCTCGAGGACCTCAGCTCCCGGCGGAACGCCGTGAACCCGCTCACCGGCGCCTACCCGACCGGCGCCTGGGGCGACGAGTCGCGGGAGTACCACGTGGCGGTCCGGGTCGCGTCGAAGCCGGTCGGCTCGGAGCAGCTCGCCGCGCGGGTGCAGCTCAGCGTGCGCGACGAGGTGGTCGCCTCCGCCCTGGTGAAGGCGCGCTGGACGGACGACTCCGCCCTGACCGCCCGCATCGACCCCGCCGTCGCCCACTACACCGGCCAGACCGAGCTCGCCTCCGCGATCCAGGATGGGCTCGCGGCCAAGGCGCGGGGCGACGAGGCGACCGCCACGGTCAAGCTCGGGCGGGCGGTGCAGCTCGCCTCCGTCACCGGGAACGACGAGGCGACCGCGAAGCTGCGGAAGGTCGTCGAGATCGACAACCCGAACGAGGGCACCGTGCGGCTCAAGCGCGGCGTGGACCGCCTCGACGAGATGGCGCTGGACACCGCGTCGACCAAGACCACGCGGGTGCGCAAGTGAGCTTCCGCTGCCCCGAGGGGCACACCTCGCAGTCCGGGGACTACTGCGACGTCTGCGGGGCGCCCATCGGTGCCGCTGCGGCCCCGTCGCCCGCTCCCGCCGCGCCGACCACCGCGATCCCGACCGGCCCCTCGGTCTGCCCGCACTGCTCGTTCCCGAACGAGCCCGGCGCCCTGTTCTGCGAGAACTGCGGCTACGACTTCACGACCGGCTCCCTCCCCGAGGCCGATCCGTTCACCTCCTCCGGCGCCGTCCGCGCTCCGGGCGAGGTCGGCGGCTCCGCGACGCCGTCGGGGGACCCGGCCCAGCACCTGGGCGAGGCGCCCGCGCCGCAGGCCGATCCCGCGGCTCCGACCGAGCTGGTCCCGGAGCAGGAGGCCGGCTTCGACACCCCCGTCGCGACCGCGCCGCCCGCCGCTCCGCCGACCGAGGTGATCCCGGAGGCCCCTGCACCCGAGGCCGCAGCCCCCGACCCGGCACCCGGGGCCTCAGCGTCGGAGGAGGAGGCTGCGTCCGCGCCGGCCACCGGCTCCGCCCGCCCCGCCGCCGCCTCCGCGGACCCGGACCGCCCGTGGATCGCCGAGCTCTGGGTCGACCCGGAGTGGTACGCCGAGCAGCGCGCCGACGACCCCATGCCCTCGCCCGGCCCGCCCGCGACCGTCGTCCTCCGCGAGCGCACCCTGCTCGTCGGCCGCCCGTCCGTCTCCCGCGGCATCTCGCCGCAGGTGGACTGCGGCTCCGACTCCGGTGTCTCGCGGCGCCACTGCCAGCTGAGCACCGACGGCTACCGCTGGTGGGTCGAGGATCTGCAGTCGGCGAACGGCACGTACCTCGCCCCGGCCGGGGCGCCGCTCCCGCAGTCGCCGATCGCCGCCGGGCAGCGCCGCGAGGTCGAGGAGGGCGACCGGATCTACGTGGGCGCCTGGACGCGGATCGTGCTCCGTCCCGCGTTCCCCGGCGAGGCCTAGGGCCCCGCGCCCGGTCGGTCAGCGACCGGCGAGCGCTCCGAGCATCCACGACAGCGCCGCGATCGCGCCGACGCCGACCACGCTCGAGCCGATGATCACGGAGCGCCGGATCCGTGCCGCGCGCGAGTCCGAGGCGGTCGGCGGGCCCGAAGCCGAGCCCGTCGTCATCCCGCCGCGGAGCCGGTGCGCGACCTCGTCGGCGGTCGGCCGCTTCTCCGGGTCCCTCTGTGTCATCGAGGTCAGCAGCGCCCGCCACTCCGCCGGCAGGGTGTCGGGCACGGAGGGGCTGCGGTGGAGGCGGGCGATCGCCGCCTCGAGGACGGTGCCCGAGTACTCCCGGTGTCCGGTGATCGCCTCGAGGAGGACCAGGCCGAGGGAGAAGACGTCGCTCGCTCCGCTGATCGGCTCGCCCGCGACCTGCTCCGGGCTGACGAAGCTCGCGGTGCCGATCACGACGCCGTCGCTGGTGAGGCGGGAGCCGTCCATGAAGTGGGCCACGCCGAAGTCGGTGAGCTTGGCGGTGCGGGCGTAGCCGCTGGAGGCGACCTCGCTGACCAGGATGTTCGCGGGCTTCACGTCGCGGTGCACGACGCCGCGCTCGTGCAGGTAGGCCAGGGCCTCGGCGAGCTGCGTGCCGATCGCCGCGACCTCCGCCGCCGGGAGGGGGCCGGACTCGAGCCGCGCCTCCATCGTGGGGTCGGCGACGAGCTCCATCACGACGTAGCGGCGGACCTCGCCGCCGAAGTTGTGCAGCCCCGCGTCGAAGAGGTTGACGATGCCGGGGTGGGCGAAGGAGCTCAGCATCCGCACCTCGCGCTCCTGGCGGGCCACGTCCTCGGGGTTCGAGGCCTCCGCGCGGAACACCTTCACGGCGACCTCGCGCTGCACGGTCTCGTCGCGGGCCCGGTAGACCGAGCCCATCCCGCCGGAGCCGATGCGCTCGATCAGGTAGTAGCGGCCGGCCACCTTCTGCTGGGCGGCGTTCGCGGCGACGGTACTCATGGCGATCCCGCCTTCCGCTCGAACGGTGCGCTCCGGAGCGCACGAGGTGGGCGCCTGCGACGACGGTACCGCGGGGCGGCGCCGGCCGGGTCGGCGGAACGGGGGGATTGACACTCCCGGCCCCGGACGGGGGGACGAATGGCCGCTCAGCGCACCGATCCGCACCCCCGGCCGCGGGGTCAGCGGAGGCCGCTGCGCGCGAAGCCCTGCACGAAGTAGCGCTGGAACACCAGGAACAGCACCACCATCGGCACGACGTTCACCAGGGCGAACGCCATGGTCGCTCCGTAGTCGCTGCCGAACTGCCCCTGGAGGAAGAGCAGCCCGATCGGGAGCGTGAACAGCGCGTTCTCCTTCAGGGCGATGAGCGGCCAGGCGAAGTCGTTCCAGGAGCCGAGCAGCGACATGAAGAAGAGCACGGCGATGAGCGGCTTCGAGAGGGGGAGGACGATGGCCGTGAACACGCGGAAGTGCCCGGCGCCGTCGATCCGGGCCGCCTCGATCAGGTCCCGCGGGATCGCGAGGATGAACTGCCGCGCCAGGAACAGCCCGAACGCCGAGGCCGCCGTCGGCAGGATCACCGCCCAGTAGCTCCCGTAGAGGCCGAGGTCGGTGACGAGCCGGAACAGCGCCACCATGATCACCTGCACGGGCAGGGTGAGCGTCGACAGGGCCAGGAGGAAGAGCACTCCGGATCCGCGGAACCGCAGCTGCGCGAAGGCGTAGCCGCCGAGCAGGTTGATCGTCACGGTGATCAGCGCGGTGACCAGGCTGATCGCGAGGGAGTTGCCGAACCAGGTCGCCACGGGGAACGACGAGAACACCCGCTCGAAGTTCACCAGCGTCAGCTCGCGCGGCCAGAGGCGGAGGGTGCCGCCGAGCAGCTCGGACCGCGAGGAGAACGCGACGACGACCATCCAGTACAGCGGGAAGACGATGACCACCGAGACGGCGAGGGCGAGGGCGAGGCGGAGCAGGCGCGAGGTGCGCGACGTGCGGATCATTCGACGAGGTCCCTCGAGCGGTTGGTGCGCCACTGCACCGCGGTGAAGATCATGGTCAGGATCAGCAGCACGATGCCGATGGCCGCGGCGTAGCCCTGGTCGCGGGTGACGAAACCGGTGTCGTAGGCGTAGGTCACGAGCACCGAGGTCGCGTTCTGCGGTCCGCCGCCGGTGAGCACGAAGACGATGTCGAACACCTGGAACGAGTAGATGACGTTGAGGATGAGCAGGAAGAACGACGACGGGCCGACCAGCGGCAGCGTCACGTGGCGGAACTGCTGCCACGCGTTCGCTCCGTCGAGCCGGGCCGCCTCGTAGAGCGCCGGGTTCACCCCCTGCAGCCCCGCCAGGTAGATCAGCATGTTGAAGCCGGTGCGCCACCACAGGGTGACGAGCACCACGGAGGCGAAGGCCGCCGCTCCGCCCGACTGCCAGGCGATGCGGGGGAGGCCGATCGTCTGGAGCATGCCGTCGAGCACGCCGCTGTTCTCGTCGAAGATCAGCACGCCCATCAGCGCCGTCGCCACTCCGGAGACCGCCATCGGCAGGATGAGGATGCTGCGGAACACCGGCCGCGCGGGCAGCACCGAGTTCATCAGCACCGCCGCGCCGAGGCCCAGCGCCATCGAGAGCGGGGTCACGATCAGGGTGAACAGCGCCGTGTTCAACGTCGAGCGCCAGAAGAGGCCGTCGCCGAGCAGCCGCGCGTAGTTGTCGAGTCCGACGAAGACGCCGTCGCCGAAGCCGTTCGTGCGCTGGAAGCCGATCAGGAACGCGCCGCCCAGGGGGACGAACACGAACAGGCCGAGCATCAGCAGGTTCGGCGCGAGGAACGCGTAGGCGGCCGCCGTCTCGCGGGCGGGGGCGCGGGAGGTGCGCCGGAGGCGGTGACCGCCCGCCTCCGGCGCGAGGACCGACCGGCTCACTTCGTCGCGGCCGCGATGCCGGAGGTGAGACCGGCGATGGTGTCCTCGGTGCTGCGCCCGCCGACGAAGGCCTGCTCCAGCTGCTCCTTGAGCACCGTGATGATCGCGGCCATGTCGGGCGAGGCGACCTGCGCCGAGTCGGACGCCTGGACGGTGCCCGCCTGGCCGAGGAACACCTCGGCGAGCTCGGGGCGCACGGCGAACTCGATGCCCGACTCCGTGAGGTCGCGACGGGTGGGGAGGAGGGAGGCGCCGGCGCAGAAGTCGCGCATCGCCTCCTCCTCCGTCACGAACGCGAGGAAGGAGGCGGCCAGCTCCGGGTTCTTCGCGGCCTTGGTCGCGACGAGGGCGTTGCCGCCGAAGTCGCCGCCTCCGCGCACGTTGCGCGGGGAGTAGGTGGCGCCCCACTCGAAGTCGAGGGTGGAGTCGGCGTCGGGGATGAGGAACGCGCCGGCGAAGGTCATCGCGGTGGTCTGCGAGTACCAGAGGTCGCTGGCGTAGGTGGTCGCCTGCACAGAGCTGCTTGGCGGCACGAGGCCGTCGGTGAAGAAGCTGCGGCTGAAGTCGATCGCGGCGCGGCCGGCGGCGGAGTCGATCGCGGGCCCGGACAGGTCCTCGGTGAGGAAACGGCCGTCGGCCTGGAAGAGCAGGCTGAGCCAGCGCGTGACGCCGTTGCCCTGCCAGTTGTAGGCGAAGGGGTAGCGCTCGGCGGGGAGCGAGGCGCGCAGCTTCCGCCCGACCTCGGTGAACTCCTCCCAGGTCCACGCCTCCTCGGGCGAGGCGGGGAAGGAGGTGACGCCCGCGTCGGCCAGCACCTGCGTGTTGTAGAGGATCAGCGAGGTGTCGGTGTGGTGGGGGACGCCGAAGGGGCTCCCGCCGCTCTGCACTGCGGCCCAGGCCGGATCGGTGAACCGCTCGGCGACGTCGGAGTCGAGGAAGCCCGACAGGTCCAGGAGCTGGTCGCGGCCGGCGTAGCTGCCGAACGTGTAGTACGGGACCCGGAAGACGTCCGGCGGGTTCCCCGCCTGCAGCTGCGCGTCGATGTTGGTGAACATCTGCTCGTACGGGACCGCGTTGAGGCTCACGGTGGCGCCGGCGTTCGCCGTCTGGAACGCGTCGATCGCGCGCTGGAAGCCGGCCAGCTCGGCGTCGGTGCCCCAGGTGGTGAAGGTGAGGGTGTCGCTGCCGGCGCTCGCCGCGGGGCCCGCGGGGGCGAAGCCGCAGCCGGAGAGGACCGGGACGGAGGCGGCGACGCCGAGCGCTCCGAGGAAGCGGCGGCGGTCGAGGACCGCGCGTCCGAGCTGCGAGAGGTCGAGAGCCCCCGCGGGGAGCCCCTTGCTGGTCAGGCCCATGACGGCCTCCTTCCGGGGGCCAGCGGCAGGCTCCCGGGGGCAGGCTATTCCGGCAGGGCCGCGGGAATCGCGGCTGGACGGATCGGCCGATCCATGAGAGGAGCGGCCGATCCGCGCGGCGGGCGTTCAGCCGCGGCGGCCGAGCATCCCCTCGAACGAGCCGTCGAGCGCCCACGGGTCGGGCGTGGAGCCCGAGCGGGAGGAGCGGGCGGCTTGATCGGCCAGCTCGCGTCCGGCGCGCTCGATGCGCGAGGGCAGCGCCCGTCCGTCCTCGGTCGCGCCGCCCCAGTCGTCCGTCGCCGCGAACACGGTGGTCGCGAGGGGCGCCGCGTGCAGGTAGGTGAAGAGCGGGCGCATCGCGTAGTCGACGGCCAGGGAGTGGCGGGGGGACCCGCCCGTGGCCGCCAGCAGCACGGGCAGACCGCGCAGCGCCTCGGTGTCGAGTACGTCGACGAACGACTTGAAGAGCCCGCTGTAGCTGGTGGTGAAGATCGGCGTCACGGCGATCAGGCCGTCGGCGCCGGCGACCGCGTCGAGCGCGGTCTGCAGTGCGGGGCTCGCGAAGCCGGTGAGGAGGTTGTTCGTGACGTCGTGCGCGAGGTCGCGCAGCTCCACGACGCTCCGCTCGACGGCGAAGCCCTGCTCGGTGAGGGAGGACTCGGCGGCGTCGGCCAGGCGGTCGGCGAGCAGCCGGGTCGAGGACGGCTGGCTGAGGCCGGCCGAGAGGACGGTGATCCTGCGGGTGTCCATGGAGAGCTCCTGACTAGACGGTGACGGGCTCGGCCGCGGGCTGCGCGTCGCGCGCGGCCACGAGGGAGGCGTGGGTGGGGGCGTCGGGCACGTGCGAGGGGCGGCCCTCGGCGAAGCCGGCGCGGAGGGCGGGGAGGATCTCGCCGAGCATGTCCATCTGCTCCAGGACGGTCTTCAGCGGGAGTCCCGCGTGGTCCATCAGGAAGAGCTGGCGCTGGTAGTCGCCGACGTACTCGCGGAAGCCGAGGGTGCGGTCGATGATCTGCTGCGGGGAGCCGACGGTGAGCGGGGTCTGCTCCGTGAAGTCCTCGAGCGAGGGGCCGTGGCCGTAGACGGGGGCGTTGTCGAAGTAGGGGCGGAACTGCGAGACCGCGTCCTGCGAGTTCTTCGCCAGGAAGATCTGCCCGCCGAGGCCGACGATCGCCTGGTCGGCGGTCCCGTGGCCGTAGTGCTCGAAGCGCTGGCGGTAGAGCTGCACCATCTTCTGGGTGTGCGAGGCGGGCCAGAAGATGTGGTTCGCGAAGAAGCCGTCGCCGTAGTAGGCGGCCTGCTCGGCGATCTGCGGGGAGCGGATCGATCCGTGCCACACGAACGGCGCGACACCGTCGAGGGGGCGCGGGGTCGACTGGAAGCCCTGGAGGGGGGTGCGGAACTGGCCCTCCCAGTCGACGAAGTCCTCGGTCCACAGGCGGTGCAGCAGGTCGTAGTTCTCGATCGTCAGCTCGATGCCGCGGCGGATGTCCTTGCCGAACCACGGGTAGACGGGGCCGGTGTTGCCGCGGCCGAGCATCAGGTCGACGCGGCCGCCGGCGAGGTGCTGGAGCATCGCGTAGTCCTCGGCGAGCTTCACGGGGTCGTTCGTGGTGATGAGGGCCATCGCGGTGGAGAGCGTGATCCTCTCGGTCTTCGCCGCGAGGTAGCCGAGCGTGGTGGTGGGGGAGGAGGACCAGAACGGCGGATTGTGGTGCTCGCCCAGGGCGAAGACGTCGAGGCCGATCTCCTCCGCCTTCAGCGCGATCGCGAGGGTCGCCTGGATCTTCTCGGACTCGGACGGGGTCCGTCCGGTCGTGGGGTCGGTCGTGATGTCGCTGACCGTGAAGATGCCGAACTGCATCAGGCGCTCCTTCTGTCCTCCGGCCCGGTGGGGCCTGGTCCATGCGTTTGCATGTACATCCTCATTCAACCACGTGCGGCCGGATCTATTCCCGTGGATCCCCGGGCCTCCGCCGGCCTGTCGGAGGACGGCGCCGGTGCCGTGCCCGGACGTCGCCGACCCGCCCCGCTCGCCCCGCGGCCGCCCGAAACATCCCCGCAATACGCCCCGCACTAGAGTCGTGCCATGGGTGACCTCTTCGACGGATACGGGTCCCAGAAGGTCGAGCGGCCCGACACGGGCGCCACCCCCTGGGACGAGATGTTCGCCGACGTGGCGTCGACTGGAGGCCCCGACGGGGTCCGCGGCGCCTACCGCGACATCTACTCCTCGCTCGCGCGGATGACCCAGGAGGAGCTGCGCGGCCGCACCGACGCGCTCGCCTCCTCCTACCTAGCGCAGGGCGTCACCTTCGACTTCGCGGGGGAGGAGCGGCCGTTCCCCCTCGACGCCGTCCCCCGGGTGATCGAGCGCGCCGAGTGGAACGAGGTGCAGACCGGCATCAAGCAGCGGGTCCGTGCTCTCGAGGCGTTCCTCGCCGACGTCTACGGCCCGCAGAACGCCGTGGCCGACGGCGTCATCCCCGCCGGGCTGATCTCGAGCTCCAGCCACTTCCACCGGCAGGCCGCGGGCATCGTCCCCGCGAACGGCGTGCGGATCCAGGTGTCCGGGATCGACCTGATCCGCGACGAGAAGGGCGGCTGGCGGGTCCTCGAGGACAACGTCCGCGTGCCCTCCGGCGTCTCCTACGTCATCTCGAACCGCCGGGTGATGGCGCAGACGCTGCCCGAGCTGTTCGTCTCGATGCGGGTGCGCCCGGTCGGCGACTACCCGAACAAGCTGCTGCAGGCCCTCCGCGCCTCCGCCCCCGAGGGCGTCGACGACCCGACCGTGGTCGTGCTCACCCCGGGCGTCTACAACTCCGCCTACTTCGAGCACACCCTCCTCGCCCGCCTCATGGGCGTCGAGCTGGTCGAGGGCCGCGACCTGTTCTGCACGGGCGGCAAGGTGTTCATGCGCACCACCTCCGGCCCGACCCGGGTCGACGTGATCTACCGCCGCGTGGACGACGAGTTCCTCGATCCGCTGCAGTTCCGCGCCGACTCGATGCTCGGCTCGCCCGGGCTGATGCTCGCGGCCCGGCTCGGGAACGTCACGATCGCCAACGCGGTCGGCAACGGCGTCGCCGACGACAAGCTCGTCTACACGTACTTGCCCGACCTCATCCGCTACTACCTCTCGGAGGAGCCGGTGATCAAGAACGTCGACACGTGGCGGCTCGAGGATCCGGGAGCGCTCGAGGAGGTGCTCGACCGCCTCGACGAGCTCGTCGTGAAGCCGGTCGACGGCTCCGGCGGCAAGGGCCTGGTCGTCGGGCCGGCCGCCTCGGCGAAGGAGCTCGCGGAGCTGCGCTCCCGCCTCCAGGCCGACCCGCGCGGCTGGATCGCGCAGCCGGTCGTGCAGCTCTCCACCATCCCCACCCTCGTCGACGACGGGATGCGCCCCCGGCACGCCGACCTGCGGCCCTTCGCCGTGAACGACGGCACCGACGTCTGGGTGCTGCCCGGCGGCCTGACCCGCGTCGCGCTCCCCGAGGGGCAGCTCGTCGTCAACTCGTCGCAGGGCGGCGGATCGAAGGACACCTGGGTGGTCGGCCTCGAGGAGGCGCGCAGCGCCGATCCCGAGGCGCGCGACATCCAGGCGCTCGTCGCCGAGCAGGCCGCGGTCACCAGCTCCATCCCGATCGTCTACCCGCTCAACCACACGCCCGACCACTCGCCGCAGGACGCGCCGAACACCGACCAGGACCAGCAGCAGCAGCAGACGCTCGCGGCGGGGGAGGACGACTGATGCTCTCCCGGATCGCCGAGTCGCTGTTCTGGATCGGCCGCTACATCGAGCGGTCCGATGGCACCGCCCGCATCCTCGACGTCCACCTCCAGCTCCTGCTCGAGGACCCGTGGATCGACGAGGACACGGCCTGCCGCTCGCTCCTGTCGGTGATGGGCTCGACCCCGCCCGACGATATGCGCGAGATCACCCGCGCCGACGTGCTGGCGATCCTCGCGATCGACCGCACGAACCCCGCCTCGATCGCCTATTCGCTCGGCGCGGCCCGCGAGAACGCCCGCCGGGCGCGCGAGATCGTCTCGACCGAGCTCTGGGAGTGCCTCAACACCACGCGCACCCGGATGCCGCGCCGCGTCTCGGGCGAGCGGGTGTCGGAGTTCTTCAGCTGGGTGCGCGAGCGCTCCGCCCTCGCCGTCGGCATCATCGAGTCGGCGACCTCGCGCGACGAGGCCTGGCAGTTCTTCACCCTCGGCCGCTCGATCGAGCGCGCCGACATGACCGCCCGCCTGCTCGCCACCCGCTCGCTGACCGAGGCGAGCGGCCCCTCCTGGACCACGATCCTCCGCTCCTGCGGCGCCTACGAGGCGTACCTGCGCACCTACCGGGGCGTGCCGAGCGCGCGGAACGCGGCCGAGTTCCTCCTCCTGGACCGGCTGTTCCCGCGCTCGATCCTCTTCTCGGTCTCGCGGGCGGAGGCGTGCATGCGCGACATCGAGCCGCGCACCGGCCGCATCGGCCACTCCGGCGACGCGCAGCGCGTCCTCGGGCGGATCCGCAGCGAGCTGGAGTTCCGGCCGATCACCGACATCCTCGAGGACCTGCCGCGGCACATGGACAGCGTGCAGGAGGCGACCTCGGCCGCGTCCGAGGCGATCCGCCAGCGGTACTTCCCCACCAACGTCATGCCGAGCTGGATCGGGGAGGCGCTGTGAGCAGGCTGCGCATCAGGCACACCACGGGCTTCACCTACGCGGGGGACGTGGTCGCGTCCTACAACGAGGCGCGGATGCTCCCCGCCTCCTCGGACGGGCAGCTGGTGCTGTTCTCGAACCTCGACATCCGGCCGGTGACCTCGGTCCACGCCTACACCGACTACTGGGGCACCCGCGTCTCGTCGTTCGACGTGCTCGACGCCCACCGCGAGCTCTCGCTGACGGCGACCTCGCTCGTCGAGATCCGGCCGAAGCAGCACCCCGACCACCCGACCGGGTGGGATCAGCTGTCCGAGCAGGTCGAGACGCGCACCGAGTACGTGGAGCAGTCGAAGCAGACCCACCGCACCGCGCCGCCGGAGGACCTCGCGGCGATGGCGCGGTCGCTCGCGGACGAGGCGGCCGGCCCGTGCGAGGCCGCGCTCACGATCGCCGAGACGATCGGCCGGGCGATGACCTACCGGCAGGGCGTCACCGGCGTGCACTCCACCGCGACGGAGTCGTGGACCGCGCGCGAGGGCGTCTGCCAGGACATCACGCACATCGTCCTCGGGGCGCTGCGCTCGGTGGGCATCCCGGCGCGCTACGTCTCGGGCTACCTGCACCCCAAGCCGCACGCCGAGATCGGCGAGACCGTGGTGGGGGAGTCCCACGCGTGGGTCGAGTGGTTCTGCGGAGGAGCCTGGCGCGGCTACGACCCGACGAACCTGATCGACATCGGCGACCGCCACGTCATCGTCGGCCGCGGCCGCGACTACAACGACATCGCGCCGCTGCGCGGGGTGTTCGCCGGGCCCCGCTCGTCGAAGCTCTTCGTCCGCGTCGAGATCACCCGCGAGGCCTGAGGGCGGGCGGCGGTCGCGCCCCGCGTCGGGGGAGACCCGTCGAGTGGGCGGTCCGCGGATCCGCCCGGCGTGCGGACCGGCCGACGGAGCCTAGGCGCGCGGGCGCAGCAGGGGGACTCCGCCGGTGGCGGGCAGAGCCTCCGGCCCGGGGGCCGCGAGCCGGGCGGCGCGGCGCAGGCGGAGGTGGAAGGCGAGTCCGATGGCGGCCGCCGCGATCCCGGAGGCGGCACCGACCAGCATCGCCTGGCGCGGACCGTAGGCGTTCGCGACCCAGCCGATCAGCGGTGCGCCGATCGGGGTGCCGCCGACGAAGATGGCCATGTACAGCGCCATGACCCGGCCCCGCATCTCGGGGGCGGTCGAGAGCTGCACGTAGCCGTTGGCCGAGGTCATCAGCGTCTGCGCCGCGATGCCGACGAAGGGGAGCAGGATCGCGAACGCCCAGACCGTCGGCATGACGCCGGCCAGCGCGAGCGCGACGCCGAACGCGGCGGAGGCGCCGACGATGAGCCGGAGCCTCGGGCGATCGCGGCGAGCCGAGAGGAGCGCCCCCAGCACCGAGCCGACGGCGATCGCGGAGGAGAGGAGGCCGAACTCGCTCGCCCGCATGTCGAACTCGACCGTCGCCATCGTCGAGGCGAAGATCGGGAAGTTCAGGCCGAAGGTGCCGATCAGGAACACGATCGCGAGCACCACGAGGATGTCCGGCCGCTTCGAGACGTAGCGGAACCCCTCCAGCAGCGCACCCGGGCCGCGGGTGGTTCGCGGGGCGCTGCGGAGCTGGTCGCGGTGCAGCGCGCGCAGCGAGAGCAGGACGGCGAGGAAGCTCGCGGCGTTGAGGAGGAAGACCCAGCCGGAGCCGACCGCGGCGATGAGCACGCCCGCGAGGGCCGGTCCGATCATCCGCGCCGAGTTGAAGGAGGCCGAGTTCAGCGAGACGGCGTTGGTGAGGTCGCGCTCCTCGACCAGCGCCGAGACGAACGTCTGGCGCACGGGCGCGTCGATCGCCGCGGCGAAGCCGAGCAGCAGGGCGAAGAGGTAGACCATCCAGAGCTGGACGACCCCGGTCACGACGATGAGTCCCAGGCCGAGCCCGAGCGCGCCCATCGCGCCCTGGGTGGCCATCAGGAGCTTCCGCCGGTCGAAGCGGTCGGCGATGAAGCCGGAGAAGGGGACCATCACGAGCTGCGGTCCGAACTGCAGTGCCATGGTCACGCCGAGCGCCGTCGCGTCGTGGTCGGTCAGGTCGTTGATCACGATCCAGTCCTGGGCCGTCCGCTGCATCCAGGTGCCGACGTTCGAGACCATCGCGCCCGCGAACCAGATGCGGTAGTTCGGCACGGCGAGGGAGCGGAACATCGCGCTCATCGGTCGGCCACCGCGCGCAGGACCGCCGCCGCGTCGTGGAGCAGGCGCAGGTCCTCGGGAGGGAGCTCCTCGAGGCGCGCCACGAGCCACGCGTCGCGGCTGCGGCGCACGTCGAGCACCAGTGCGGTGCCGGCCCCGGTGGGGCGGATGCGGGTGACGCGGCCGTCGGCGGGGTCGGCGAGGCGCTCCGCGAGTCCTTCGTCGACCAGGCAGCCGACCGTGCGGGTCATCGAGGGCGGGCGGACCCGCTCCGCCTCGGCCAGCTCGCCGAGGGTCTTGGCGCCCTCGCGGTGCAGGAGTGCGAGCACGCTGAACTGCGGATCGCTGAGCTCGTGCTGGGCCTTCTCCTGCCGGAGCCGCCGTCCGAGCCGGCCGACCGCTGCCCGCACCTCGCCCGCGAGGGAGGTCAGCGGGAGATCGGTCTGCAGGGTCTCGGTCGATGGCACATAGTTAGCCTAACAAAAGAACTGCCGCTCAGGCGGAGGTCCGCGCGGTCCGCACCGCTCCGATGCTCGCGGCGACCACGAGCGCGATCCCGACGGCCTCGACGGCGCTGAGGCGCTGACCGAGCACGAGGAAGCCCGAGAGCGCGGCCGCCCCGGGGGAGAGCGACATCAGGATCGAGAATGTGGAGGAGCGCAGGCGCCGCAGCGCCAGCAGCTCCAGCGCATAGGGCACCGCGGAGGAGAGCACCGCGACGGCGAGCCCGAGGAGCAGCACCGGCGGCACCACCAGGGCGGGTCCGGCGGAGGCGATGCCGAACGGCAGCGACACGATCGCGCCGGCCGCCAGCGCCAGCGCGAGCCCGTCGATCCCCTGGAACCGCCCGCCGGTGCGGCCGGCGAAGACGATGTACGCGGCCCAGAGCACAGCGGCCCCCAGCGCGAAGCCGACGCCGACCGGGTCCAGCGCCGAGAACCCGCCCTGCGACAGGGTCACCACTCCGGCCAGCGCGAGCACCGCCCAGACCAGGCTCAGCACGCTCCTCCCGGCGATCACCGAGAGCGTCAGCGGCCCGAGCACCTCGAGGGTGACGGCGGCGCCCTGCGGGATCCGGGCGATGGCCTCGTAGTAGCAGGCGTTCATCCCGCCGAGGGCGAGACCGTAGGCGGCGACGGTGGCCCAGTCGCTCCGGCTGTGGCCGCGCAGCCGCGGACGGCAGACCAGGAGCAGAACGACGGCCGAGAACACCAGCCGGAGCGTGACGGTGCCGATCGGCCCCGCGGCGGGGAAGAGCAGCACGGCGAAGGAGGCGCCCAGCTGCACGCTCGCGACCGACCCGAGCACCAGGCCGATCGAGCCCGCGCTCGCCGGGCGCCGCTCCGGAGCGGCCGCTGCGCTCAGCTGGAGCGCCGCTGCGTCTGGACGGGCGGGACGTTGTAGCCGAGCAGGCCGACGCCGGTCGCGTCCCAGCGCAGTGTGGTCAGCGAGACGTTGTCGACCACCGGGAAGGTGTGCCGGTAGGTCTCGGGGTTGATGCCGAGGTAGGCGCACAGCAGGAGGCGGATGAGCGTGCCGTGCGCGACGACGAGCACGCGGCCGTCGGGGTGCTCGCGGTGGATGCGGGCGAGCGAGGTGTTCGCGCGGGCGACGGCGTCGAGGCCGGACTCGCCGCCGGGCATCGGCTGGATGGCCGGAGCGGCGACCCACGCGTGGTACTCGTCCGGGAAGCGCTTCTCCATCTCGTCGGTGGTCAGCCCCTCGCCGCGGCCGAAGTCGACCTCGACCAGCGCCGGGTCGGGCTGCAGCTCGAGGTGGGCCGCCCGCGCGGCGGGCACGGCGGTGCGCACGGCCCGGACCAGGGTGGAGGAGTACACCGCCTCGAGGTCGGCGTCGACGGCCCAGGCGGCCAGAGTCGCCGCCTGGTCCTGGCCCCGGGGGGTCAGCGCGATGTCGGAGGAGCCCGCGAAGCGGTTCTCGGAGTGCCAGACAGTCTCTCCGTGCCGGGCGAGGATCAGGGTCGTCACCCCCTGAGCCTACCGACCGTGCGGGCCAGTGGGCCCCGCGCTCAGGCGGCGGGGACGCCGTAGTGCGCGTCGACCATCACCGGGAGGTGGTCCGAGACGCCCTGGGGCAGCGTGGAGACCCGCTCGATCCGCACGGAGTCGCTGATCGCGAAGTCGAAGTGGCCGCTGAAGTAGCGGTAGCGCGCGTAGGTGGGGGAGTCGCTCCGCGAGACCAGGTAGCCGTTCCGGGTCATCCGGCGGTCGAGTCCGCGGAAGAACCACGGGTAGTTGTAGTCGCCGACCATCAGGGAGGGGGTGTCCGGCGCGTACTCGCGCAGCCGGTTCAGCGCCTCGTCGATCTGCTTGCGGCGCAGGGCGTTGCCTGCCGACAGCGGAGCGGCGTGGAAGGAGGAGACCGCGATCGATCCGCCGTCGCGGTCGTCGAGGCGGACGGCCAGCAGGCGCTCGTGAGCGGGGGACATCACGCGGTCGTGCATGGACTTGCTGAGCTCGAACGCGGCGCTGCCGGAGAGCTCGAAGCGGTCCTGCGAGTAGTAGACGGCCAGGCCCAGGCGGTTGCGGGCCGTGACGGACGCGAGCCGGAGCGAGCCCACCTCCTGCGGCAGCTTCGTGGTGTCGCACTCCTGCAGGCACAGGACGTCGATGTCGTGGCGGGCGGCGAGGGGGGCGATCTCGGCGTGCGCTCGGTGCTCCCGGAGGTTGTAGGAGATCACGCGGAGGGCGCGTTCGGTCGGCTGCATTTCGCCAGTGTAGGGCGCGGCGCCCGAGCGCCGGCCGACCCTCCGGCGAACACGGAGGGACCTCCTCGGAACGCGGTCGGAACGTTCGCCGACCGGCCGGGGAGGTCCCTCGCGGAGCCGTGTCAGTGCTGCTCGGTGCCCGAGGCGTCGGTCTCGGCGTCGGTGCCGTGGACGCCGTCGGTGGGGCCCCAGTCGGGCAGCGGGGGGTTCTGCTCCTCGCCGTCGGCGCCGACGCCGTCGGCCAGGGGGGAGGCCGCGCCGCCGACCTCGTCGAGGCCCGCGGAGGTGCCGGTCTCGGTGGCGGGGTCGGGCGTGCGGGCGCCGTCGGTCGTGTCGGTGCCGTCGGTCGTGTCGGCGGGGGTGGGCTCGATGTCGTAGTCGGAGCTGCTCATGCCCCGACGCTACGACTCCGCCGCCCGCGGGGGCACCCCCTTGCGCTCCCGCGAACGACGGAGGCCCCCCGCACCGGGAAGGTGCGAGGGGCCTCCGAAGGGGGAGTGCTCAGCGTCCGTAGGCGGAGGCGGCGGGGCAGTCGAACGGGTCGCCGCCGGCCGACAGGCCGACCTTGTTGAGGTAGCGGACGACGATCGCGTACGACTCCATCAACGAGGTCTCGGTGTAGGGGATCTGGTGGGTGGTGCAGTACTCCTTGGCGATGACCTGCGCGCGGCGCAGCGCCGGGCGGGGCATGTTCGGGAAGAGGTGGTGCTCCACCTGGTAGTTGAGTCCGCCCATGTAGAGGTCGGTGAACCAGGTGCTGCGGATGCTGCGCGAGGTGAGGACCTGGCGGCGGAGGAAGTCGACGCGCGCCTCCTTCGGCAGCAGCGGCATGCCCTTGTGGTTCGGCGCGAACGAGGCGCCCATGTACAGGCCGAAGACGCCCAGCTGCACGCCGACGAAGGCGAACGCCATGCCGAGGGGGAGGGCCCAGAAGACGACGGCGAGGTAGAGGCCGACGCGGGTGACGAGCATGGTGATCTCGACCCAGCGCTTGTCGACCTTGCCCTTGCCGAACACGGTGCGGAAGCCGTGCAGGTGCAGGTTGAGGCCCTCGAGCAGCAGGAGCGGGAAGAACGCGTAGCCCTGGCGGCGGGTGAGCCAGGCGTAGAGGCCGCGCGAGCGGGCCGCGTCCTCGGCGGTGAAGGAGACGACGTCGCGCTCGATGTCCGGGTCCTTGCCCAGCACGTTCGGGTTCGCGTGGTGGCGGCTGTGCTTGGTCATCCACCAGGAGTAGCTGATGCCGACGAAGAGGTTCGCGAGGGTGCGGCCGGCGACGTCGTTGGCCTTGCCGGACTCGAACACCTGGCGGTGCGAGGCCTCATGGGCGAGGAAGGCGAACTGCGTCAGCACGATGCCGAGGGCGGCGGCGAGCAGGAGCTGGAACCAGGAGTCGCCCAGCAGGACGAAGCCGGTGACGATGCCGCCGAGCGCGAGGACCAGCGCGCCGAACATCGTGTAGTAGAAGCCGGTGCGGCGGCGGAGGAGCCCCGCGTCGCGGACCGTGCTGAGGAGACCGGAGTACTCGGTCGTCGGGTTGACGCGGCCGTCGGCGCGCGGACGGGTGCGGACGACGCGGGGGGCGCCTCCGGTGACGGACGTGGTGGTGGGGGTGCTCATCGGCGCCTCGCTCTTCGTGGTGACCGTCGGCGTCGACGGTCTCTCGGTGAGCGATCCCGACGGGGGCGGTCCGCTCATGGTTCACCGCGTCGGTAGGGGCCGGACGCGGCATCAGGGCGACCGGGGTCAAGGGCAACCTGGTGTGAACACTACGGGGACGGCGGCGGCACCGCACCATGGCGATTGCCAGCCTTCGCCCCGCGCGTGTCGGGAAGGGTGGGTTGCGCCTCCGGCGGGACCGCCGCCGGAGGCGCACGGGCTCAGGAGCCGATCGAGTCCTGCGGGCGGCCGGACTTGAGCGCGGCGAGGCGCGCCTCCACCTCGGTCATCTCGCCGAGGTCCTCGAGCGACTCGAACTGCGCGTCCAGGCTCGAGGAGGCGAGCTCCTCCGCGCCGCGGACGCGCGCCTCCTCGCGGCGGATCTTCTGCTCGAAGCGGCTCACCTCGCTCGTCGGGTCCATCAGGTCGATGCTCTTCACGGCGTCCTGGACCTGGCTCTGCGCCTCGACGGTCTTCGAGCGCGCGATCAGCTCGTCGCGCTTGCTCGAGAGCTGCTGCAGCTTCTCGCGCATCTGGTTCAGGCCCGACTTGAGCTTGTCGACGACCTCGGTCTGCGAGGCGATGGTCGGCTCGGCGTCCTTCGCCTCCTTCTCGGACTGGATCTGGCGCTGCAGAGCGACCTTGGCCAGCGCGTCGAACTTGTCGGCGTCGCCGGCGCTCCCGCCGGTGCGCAGCTCGTCGGCCTTGCGGCTCGCGGCGAGGGCCTTGCCGCCCCACTCCTGGGCGTTCTGCACGTCCTCGCGGTAGTCGTCCTCGAGCAGGCGCAGGTTGCCGATCGTGGTGGCGATCGCCGCCTCGGCGTCGCGGATGCTGTCGGTGTAGTCGCGGACCATCTGGTCGAGCATCTTCTGCGGGTCCTCGGCCTGGTCGAGGAGTGCGTTGATGTTGGCCTTCGCGAGCTGCGCGATGCGGCCGAAGATCGACTGTCTCTGAGCCATGGGTGTCTCTCCTTGCGTCGTGGGTGGTGCCGGATGTCGGAGGTGGTGCCGGAGTCGTGGGGGAGGTGGTGGTCGTCGGTCGTGCGCGGATGCCCGGGGGCGCTCAGAAGCGCCCGCCGCCTCCACGGCGTCCGCCTCCGCCGCTGCTGCGCCCGCCGCCGAAGCCGCCGCCGCCGGAGCGCCGGGACGAGCCGCCGCCGCCGAAGCCGCCACTGAACCCGCCTCCGCCGAAGCCGCCCGAGCGGTAGCCGCTGCGGCGTCCGCCTCCCAGGAGCGACTCGACCAGGATCCCGCCGAGGAACGCGCCGGTCGTGTCGCCTCCGTAGGGGCTGCCGACGGCGTTCGGGGCGGAGTAGGAGCCGGCGTCGGCCCGCGCCCGCTCGAGCGCCTGCTGGGCGAGCTGCGAAGCGCGCTGGGCGGAGGCGAGAGCCTCGCGGGGGTCGGTGGCGGCGATGCGCTCGGCGTACTCGGCCGAGCGGGCGGCCTCGGCGACGCGGGTGCGCGCCTCCGAGCCGACCGCGCCGCGGCGGGCCGCGATGAAGTCCTCGGCGGCGGAGACGCGGCTGCGGGCGGAGGTGAGCTCGGCGCCGAGGGCGGCCCGCTCGCGCTCGCGCTGGGCCTGCGCGTCGCGGAACCCGCCGACGGCGGCATCGATCGTGGCGTCGGCGGCGGTGAGCGCCTCGAGCAGGGCGAGCGGGTCGTTCGGCCGCACGGAGGCGGCGCGCTCGACGTCGTCGAGGGCGGCCTCGGTCGAGGCGACCGCCGCGGCGACGTTCTGCGCCTGGGCAGCGGACTCCGCGTCCTGGGAGGCGGCGAGCGCTCGTCCCTGCGCCACGTCGGCGCGGATCTCGGCGATGCGGCCGGCGAGCGACGCCTCCGCCTTCTGCAGCTCGTCACCCCTCGTCGCCACCGCGTCGACGAGTCCGGAGGCCTGCTCGGCGGCCTGCTGCCCGGCGCGCAGCAGCACGGCGGCGCGGCCGGAGTCGCCGGCCTGTATCGCCTGCTGGGCGCCGGCGAGCTGGTCGCGGGTGAAGCGGAGGCGGTCCTCGGCCTGGTCGGCGTCGTCGCCCACGTCGTCGATCGCGGTCGGCGCGTAGCGGGAGGCGAGCTCGGCGAGGCGGGCGCGGGCCGAGGGGAGGCGGTCGCCGACCTCGGCGGCGCGGACCGTGAGCGCGGCGGCGACCTGCGGCGCGTTCTTCTCGAGGTCGCGCAGCTCCTCGAACGCACTCGCGCGCTCGTCGAGCGTCTGCTCGGCGTCGGCGCAGAGCTGGAGGATGCTCTGGTAGCCGTCGCGGCGCTCCTGATCGGTCTCCGGCTCGGCGTCGTCGAGACGCTGCTGCAGGCTGAAGGCCTCGCCGAGCAGGCGCTTCGCGGTGACGAGCGCCTCGCGGAACGCGCCGGTCGCGTCGGCGCCGAACTGCGCCTCCGCGAAGCCGACCTCCTGCTCGCTGGTGCGGACGGCGTCGTCGGCGTGGACGAGGGCCGACCCGGCACGGGTGGCGAGCTCGTCGATCGAGGCCTCCACCGCCTCCTGGGCGCGGCGCTTCCGCGCGCGGCGGACGAGCAGCAGCACCACGAGGCCGATGACGACGAGGGCCGCGAGCACGCCGAGCGCGATCAGCAGCCCCGAGCCGAGGGACTCGCCGGCGCTGGGCGCGTCGAGGCGCTGCCCGATCCCGTCGGCGGCGGCCACCGCGGCTCCGGCCCAGTCGCCGTCGGCGAGCCTCGGCTCGATGTCGTCGGACTGGAGCGAGGAGACCTGCGCGTCGTCGAGGGCGAAGCCCTGCGCGACCGACACCTGGTACTGACGGGCGTCGACCGCGACGGCCAGGAGGACGTCGTCGGTGCCCAGTCCGTTGCGGGTCGCGGTCTCGTCCGCCCACGCGGCGCGGTCGGACGGATCCGTGAAGGAGTCGACGAAGGCGACGAACAGCTGCACGCGGTGCTGGTCGTAGAGGGCCCGCGAGGCCTGCTCGATCTCGGCGGTCTCTCCGGAGCTCAGCACCCCGACCGAGTCGAGGACGGTGGAGGAGGAGAAGGAGACGGGCGATTCGGCCGTCGCCGCGGTCGCGGGGACCAGCGCGAGGACCGCGGCGATCAGGAGGGCCCCGAGCGCCGGCAGCAGCCGGGAGCTCACGGGGTGGTGGGGTCTCGCCGGCATCGCGCACACTCCTTCGTCGTCGCCTCCCGAGTGTAGACAGCCCGGGTGTCCGAGCAGGAGTCGGGAGGCGGCAGGCCGTCGACCGCGTGCCCGGGGCGCGGGGGATGGGAGAACGCCGGGAGGAGGAATGACCGTGCTCCGCTCGCGGTTGTCGCCCGGAGTGCGCCGCAGGTGCACGTGCCTCCCCCCTCAGGGCAGCCCCTGAGACAGCTCCGTAGAAAGGCGATCCCGTGGATCCGTTCTCCCCCCTCACCGCCGGCGACCTCGACCTCCCCAACCGCATCGTCCTGGCACCGATGACGCGACTGCGCTCCGACGAGCAGGGCGTGCCCGGCGCGATCGTCGCCGAGTACTACGCCCAGCGCGCGAGCATGGGCCTGCTGATCAGCGAGGGCGTCTTCCCCAGCGCCGAGTCCAAGGGCTACGCCGGGCAGCCCGGCATCGAGACCGACGCGCAGGCCGCGGGCTGGCGCGCCGTCGCCGACGCCGTGCACGCCGCGGGCGGACGCATCGTCATGCAGCTGATGAACGCGGGCCGCGTCTCGCACACCGAGATCACCGGCACCGACCGCATCGTCGCCCCGAGCGCCGTCGCCATCGACGGAGAGGTGCACACCCCCTCCGGCAAGAAGCCCTTCCCGGTGCCGCACGCGCTGACCACCGAGGAGCTGGCGACCGTCCGCGACGAGTTCGTCGCCGCCGCCCGCCGCGCGATCGACGCCGGCTTCGACGGAGTCGAGGTGCACGGCGCCAACGGCTACCTGCTGCACGAGTTCCTCTCGCCCGTCTCCAACGTGCGCACCGACCAGTACGGCGGGACCCCGGCCGAGCGCGCCGCGTTCCCGCTCGAGGTCACCCGCGCGATCGTCGACGAGGTCGGAGCGGGCCGCGTCGGCATCCGCCTCTCGCCGGCCCACAACATCCAGGACGTCGTCGAGACCGACGGCGACGACGTGCGCGCCACCTACGAGGCCGTCGTCGACGGGCTCGCCCCGCTCGGCCTGGCCTACCTCAGCGTCCTGCACGCCGAGCCCGCCGGCGAGCTGGTCCAGGACCTCCGCTCGCGCTTCGACGGCGTCTTCATCGCCAACAGCGGCTTCGGCTCGCCGACCAGCCGCGAGGAGGCGACCGAGCTGATCAGCGAGGGCCACGCCGACGCCGTGGCCGTCGGCCGCCCGGCGATCGCCAACCCCGACCTGGTCGAGCGCTGGCAGGGCGGGCACCCCGAGAACGAGGTCGTCCAGGAGACGGTCTACGGCGGAGGAGCCGAGGGCTACACCGACTACGAGCCCCTCTCGGCGTAGTCGCGACTCACGCGGAAGGCCCGCTCCCTCGAGGGGGAGCGGGCCTTCCGCGTACCGGGGGGATCAGCTCTCGCTGCCCCGGCTCTTCAGCTCGGACTCGATGCGGGCGTCCTGCTCGGGCGAGAGCTCGTGGTCCTCGTCCTCCGGGCCGGCCGTCTCGCCGACGCGGCCCTCGCCGAGGGCGTGGATCGAGGTGATCTCGTCCTGGAGCGCGGCGTCGCGGTCGTGCTCGCTCACGAGCCGGTCTCGATCTCCCCGGCGGAGACGGCCTCGGCGTACTTGCGGAGGTCCGGGCCGGGCTCGAAGTCGATGAAGCGGTCCTTGAGGCGCGCGTTCAGCTCGGCGAACACGTCCTCCCAGGGCTCGCCCTTCTTGCTCGTCGCGAGGTCGAGCACCGCCTCGCGGAGGACCCTGTCCGAGTCCTCGAGGATCTTGTCGCGGGCTTCGTCGTTCCAGCGGATGTCCTGTGCGTCCATGCTCCGACCGTAGGCGCGGGGCCGGGACGCCCCAAGGACTTGCGGGCGGGGGGCGGGAGGCGTAGGAGCCCCCGCCGCTCCACGCTCAGGAGAGCGCCGGCAGCACCTCGCGCTCGAACAGCTCGATGCCGGACCGGTCGTAGGCGGCGTCCGGGAAGTAGAGGATGCCGTAGTCCATCCCGCGCGACTGCATGCCGGCGAGGCGGTCGACGATCTGCGCGGGAGTGCCGACCGCGAGCGCGTCGGGGCTGCGGTACTCGGCGACGAAGGACGCCGCTCCCTCCGCGCCGAGGTACGGGACCACGCGCTCCTCGAGACGCTGCAGCGCCGCCTCGACCTCCGCCTCCGTCTCGCCGATCACGACGTTGTAGTTCGAGCTCCGGGTGATCGCCGAGAAGTCGGTGCCCAGGCGCTCGCAGTGCCCGCGGAGGACCGAGCTCTTGTGGTCGAACGCCTCCGGGGTCCCGGCGAAGTTCGTGTACTGCGCGTACTGGGCCGCGATCCGCAGCGTGACCTTCTCGCCGCCGCCGGCGACCCACAGCGGGATGCCGCCCTCCTGCAGGGGCAGCGGCCGGTTCTGCGCGCCGTCCATCTGGTAGTAGCGGCCGTCGAGGGTCGCGGACCCGGTCGTCCAGGCCTGCTGCAGGATCTGCACTCCCTCGTCGAGCCGGCCCAGCCGCTCGGCGATCGGCGGGAAGCCGTAGCCGTACGCGCGCCACTCGTGCTCGTACCAGCCGCCGCCGATGCCCATCTCGACCCGCCCGCCCGAGACGATGTCGACGGTCGTCGCGACCTTGGCGAGGTAGGCGGGGTTCCGGTAGCCCATGCAGGTGCACATCTGGCCCAGCCGCACGCGCGACGTGGTGGCGCCGAACGCGCTCATCAGCGACCACGCCTCGTGCGTCGCCTCCTCCGTCACCTGCGGGACGGTGTGGAAGTGGTCGTAGACCCAGATCGACTCCCAGGCGCCGTCGTCGGCGTGCCGGGCGAGGTCGCTCATGGTGCGCCACTGGTCGGCGGCCGGGACGCCGACGAGGTCGTGGCGCCAGCCCTGGGGGATGAAGAGTCCGAATCGCATGCCGCCGACCCTAGGGCGGCCCGGCCCCCGAGGTCGAGGGGGTCGCGGTGCTCGCGTACGCTTCCGACCGATGCTGACCTTCACAGAGGATCTCGGACTCCCCGTCCTCGCGCTGATGATCCTCGCCGCCTTCGCGGCCGGCTGGATCGACGCGGTCGTGGGCGGCGGCGGACTCCTCCAGCTCCCCGCCCTGCTCCTCGTACCGGGGATCTCGCCCGTGCAGGCGCTCGCCACGAACAAGCTGGCCTCGATCTTCGGCACGACCACCAGCGCGATCACCTACTACCGGCGTGCGAAGCCCGATCTGCGCACCGCACTGCCGATGGCGGCAGTCGCCCTCGCGGGCAGCTACGGAGGCGCGACACTCGCCGGCCTCCTCCCGGCCGCGGTGTTCAAGCCGATCATCGTCGTCGCGCTGATCGTGGTCGCCGTCGTGACGATCGCCCGCCCGGCACTGGGCAGCGTCACGGTGCTCAAGCACGCGGGCCGGCGCCACCTCGTCACCGCGGCCGTGCTGGGACTCCTGATCGGCTTCTACGACGGCCTGATCGGACCGGGCACCGGCACCTTCCTGATCATCGCCCTGATCACCGCGCTGGGCTACGACTTCCTGCTCGCCAGCGCCAAGGCGAAGATCGTCAACGTCGCGACCAACCTCGGCGCCCTGCTCTACTTCGTGCCGGGCGGGCACGTGATCTGGCTGCTGGGCCTCCTGATGGGCGCCGCCAACGTGGCGGGCGCGTACCTCGGCTCGCGGATGGCCGTCGCTCGTGGCAGCCGCTTCATCCGGGTCGCGTTCCTCGTCGTGGTCGGCGCCCTCATCCTCAAGGTCGGCTCCGACGTCTGGACCGAGAACCTGGCGCCGCTGCTGCGCTAGCGCGGGCTGCGGGACCGAGCCGCGGAACGAGGACGGGACCCCCGCCGCAGCAGAAGGTCCCGTCCTCGTTCCGATCGCTCGGCGCTCCGCTCCGCCGACCTCAGCCGAAGGGGATCGAGCCGACCAGCACGCCGACGGCGAGCATGACCAGCGAGACGACGACCGCTCGCCACAGCACCTTGCGGTGGTGGTCGCCGAGGTTCACCGCGGCGAGGGAGACGAGCAGGAGGATCGCCGGGACCAGCGGGCTCTGGAGGTGCACCGGCTGCCCGGTGATGGAGGCGCGCGCCATCTCGACCGGCGAGATGCCGTAGTTCGCCGCGCTCTCGGAGAGCACGGGGAGGATGCCGTAGTAGAACGCGTCGTTCGACATGAAGAAGGTCATCGGGATGCTGAGCACGCCGGTGATCACGGCGAGGAACGGTCCGAGCGCCGGCGGGATCACCGCGACGACCCACTCCGCCATGGCGTCGACCATGCCGGTGCCGTTGAGGACGCCGATCAGCACACCGGCCGCCAGCACCATCGACACGACGCCCACGATGCTCGGCGCGTGCTTGACGATCTCGGCCGCCTGGTCCTTCATCTTCGGGAAGTTGATCAGGAGGGCGACCGCGGAGCCGACCATGAACACGTAGGGCAACGGCAGGATGTCGGCGACCAGCAGCGTCATCACCGCGAGGGTCAGGACCAGGTTCACCCAGATCAGCTTCGGGCGCAGCGTCTCGCGCTCGGGGTCGAGCATCGTGTCGGCCATCGCGGTGTCGGCGTCGTCGGCCTGCACGCGGGCGGCGACGGCCACCTGGGCTCCGCGCAGGGCCTGAGGGCCGCGGAGGAAGGAGAAGCGCTCCCGGGCGACGGTGCGGATGCCCCCGGTCAGCGCCGCGAGGCCGCCGGTGCGGGCGCCGCCCGGGCGGTAGGAGGAGCCGCGGCCGGCGCCGACGAGCTCCTGCTCGAGCATCGGCTCGGCCAGCGCGAGCGAGCCGAGGCGGCGGCGCTCGCCGAGCCCGAGGAACCAGGCGAAGACGAGCGTGACGACCAGGCCCACCGCGAGCGAGGGGAGCATCGGCACGAAGATCTCGCTCGGCGAGACCTGGAGGGCCGCGGCGGCGCGCACCGTCGGTCCGCCCCAGGGGACGATGTTGAGCGTGCCGTTGGCCAGGCCCGCGACGCAGGTCAGCACGACCGGGTTCATCCCCAGGCGCAGGTAGATCGGGAGCATCGCGGCGGTGGTGACGATGAAGGTGGTCGAGCCGTCGCCGTCGAGCGAGACCGCGCCGGCGAGCAGCGCCGTGCCGAGCACGACCTTCGCCGGGTCGTCGCCGAGCGCGCGGACGATGAAGCGGATCAGCGGGTCGAAAAGCCCGACGTCGATCATGATCCCGAAGTACATGATCGCGAACATCAGCAGCGCGGCCGTGGGCGCGAGGCTGCCGATCGCCTCGAGGACCATGTCGCCGATGCCGAGGCCGGCGCCCGCGAAGAGGCCGAAGATCGTCGGCACGACGATCAGGGCGACCATCGGCGTCAGCCGCTTGGTCATGATCAGGGCCATGAAGGCCAGGATCATGGTGAAACCGAGTACTACCAACACAGCTGACTCCTTCGTCCAGTGCCTCCGCCCGCGCTCGGCGGGAGAGCCGGCCGGGAGATGCTGGAAACCCTAGGCAGCCCCGCGTCCGGCGCCGGGGTATCGCTCATTACGGCGACATCTGCGCATAGTGTGGCTTCTGCGCATTCTGCGCACGACGACGGCGAGGAGGCCCCGATGCGCTTCGCGACCCACGTCCTGGTCCTGCAGCTCGCCACGGTGTCGGCCGCCGTGCTGGTCTGCGCGGGGCTCGTCACCGCGCTCAGCGTCCAGCAGCTGCGCGGCGAGGCGGAGGGCACGGCGCTCGCCATCGCCCGCACCGTCGCCGAGGATCCCGACGTGCGCGACGCGGTCGCCGCGTCCTCCGCCGTGCCCGGCGCGCCCGCCGCCTCGGAGCTGCGCGGCGGACCGCTCGAGGACGTCGCCGCCGCCGTCGAGCAGCGCACCGGCGCGCTCTTCGTCGTGATCACCGACGATCAGGGCATCCGCCTCGCCCACCCCGACGAGGACCGCCTCGGCGAGCGGGTCTCGACCAGCCCCGACGAGGCGCTCGCCGGGCGCGAGAGCGTCTCGTGGGGCACCGGCACGCTCGGCGAGTCGGCACGGGCGAAGGTCCCGGTCTTCGCCGAGGGGGAGCAGCGGGTCGTCGGCGAGGTCAGCATCGGCTTCGCGCGCTCCAGCGTCTTCACCGACCTGCCGACCGCGCTGCTCGGCGTCCTCGCCGCGGCGCTCGCCGGCCTGGTGCTCGCCGCCGTCGCCTCCGTCTTCATCCGCCGCCGCCTACTGCGCCTGACGCTCGGCCTCGCCCCGGAGGAGCTCACCTCGCTCGTGCAGGACCAGGCCGCCGTGCTCGACGGGGTCGACGAGGGCGTGCTCGCGCTCGACCGCGACGGGCGCGTCGGCGTCTGCAATGCGCGGGCCGCCGCGATCCTCGGCTCCGACGACCCGACCGGGCGGGCGCTGCACGGGCGGCCGCTCGCGGAGCTCGACCTGCCCGTTCCGCTGGCCGACGCGATCGGCGCCGCGCTGCACTCCGTCGAGCCGCCCCGCCCCGGAGGCGAGGAGGGCTTCGTCGTCCGCTCCCGCATCGTCTACGTCGACATCCGCCGGGTGACCCGCGGCGACCGCGACCTGGGCGTGGTGGTGGTGCTGCGCGACCGCACCGACCTCGCCGCGCTGAGCCGGCGCCTCGACGCGGTCGGCGCGATGACCAACGCGCTCCGGGTGCAGCGGCACGAGTTCGCCAACCGCCTGCACGTGGTCGCGGGCCTGCTGGATGCGGGGCGGACCGCGTCGGCGCGCGACTACCTCGACGAGGTGCTGACCCGCGGCCCGCTCAAGTACCCGGTGCAGCACGCCGACCGGCTGCAGGAGCCGTACCTCCAGGCGCTCGTCGGGGCGAAGGGGATCGAGGCGGCCGAGCGCGGCGTGCTGCTGACGCTCGGTGAGGAGACGCTGGTGCGCGGCACCGTCGTCGAGCCGGAGGACGTCGCCACGGTGGTCGGGAACCTGGTGGACAACGCGGTGCGCGCGGCGGTCGAGGGGCGGCGCGACGTGCGCTTCGTCGAGGTCGAGCTGCTCGACGACGGCGACGCTCTCTTCGTGACGGTCGCCGACTCCGGCGACGGAGTGCTCGATCCGGACTCGCTGTTCGACCGGGCCGGCGCGGGCGACCCCGTCGAGGACGACGGCCGCGTGCACGGCCGGGGCTTCGGCCTGCCGCTGTGCCGTGAGGTGGCCGCACGGCGCGGCGGCGAGGTCTGGCTGGCGGACGCCGGCGGAGCGGAGTCGGGGGCCGTGCTGTGCGCGCGCCTCCCCGGAGCGGTGCTGCCGCCGGAGCAGGACGGGGACGGGTCATGAGCGCGGACACGGCGCGGGAGCGCACGGTGCTGGTGGTGGACGACGACTTCCGGGTCGCGCAGCTGCATGCGGACCTGGTCGAGGCGCGGCAGGGGCTGACGGCCCTTCCTCCGGTGCACACGGCGCGCGCGGCGCGGGCGGCCGTCGCCGAGCACGCGCCCGATCTGCTCCTGCTCGACGTGCACCTGCCGGACCAGAGCGGGATCGCGCTGCTCCGCGAGCTCGACACCGACGCGTTCGTCGTGAGCGCCGCCTCCGACGGGGCGACGGTGCGGCGCGCCCTGCACGCGGGGGCGCTCGGGTACCTCATCAAGCCGTTCGAGGCGCGCCTGCTCGGCGAGCGCCTCGACGCGTACGTGCGGTTCCGGAACGTGCTGCGGGAGGACCGCGCGGCCGATCAGGAGGCGGTGGAGCGGGCGCTGCGCATCCTGCACTCGGGCGACGCGACCGCCGCGCAGCCCTCGCGCTCGGCGACCGAGCAGCTCGTCCTGGCGCGCCTGGCCGAGTCGGGCGCCGAGCTGTCGGCCCTCGAGGTGGCCGAGCGCGCCGGTATCTCGCGTGCCACCGCCCAGCGCTACCTCTCGGGTCTCGCGGGCCGCGGCCTCGTCGAGATGACCCTCAGCTACGGCACCACCGGCCGCCCGGAGCACCGCTTCCGCGCCCGCTGACCCTCCGCGAGCGGAGTCCGCGCTCGAACCGGCGGGACGTTCTCGGCGGTCAAGACCCGCTCTCGGGGACCTGAGCGCCTAGGGGAGCTGACTGCGGAGCACCGGCGTGCGGTGCTCGGTCGAGCCGAACGGGGGATCCGCGTGTCAGCGGATCCTCCTAGGCGGTCGGGACCCGCTCTCGGGAACCCGACCGCCCGTGGGAGCCGACTGCGGTGCGCCGCCCTGCGGCGCACGAGACGGCCCGTCGAACGAGCGATCCGCGTGTCAGCGGATCGTTCTAGGCGGTCGGGACCCGCTCTCGGGAAACCGACCGCCTAGGAGAGCCGACTGCGGTGCGCCGCTTCGCGGCGCACGAGTCGACTCAGTGCGTCGCGTCGACGTCCGCGCCCGCGGCCACGCGGCGGCGCTCGGCGGCCTCGGCGGCCATGCGGCGGCCCTTGGGGCTGACGAGGGAGGCGATCACCGTGATCACGAGGACGCCGATGATGACCGAGAGCGACAGTCCGGTGCCGATCTCGAAGACCTCCACGTGCTCGCCGTTGTTGATGAACGGCAGGTTGTTCTCGTGGAGCGCGTGCAGGATCAGCTTCACGCCGATGAAGGCGAGGATCGCGGCGAGGCCGATGCTGAGGTAGACGAGGCGGTCGAGCAGGCCGTCGATGAGGAAGTACAGCTGGCGCAGGCCCAGCAGCGAGAACGCGGTCGCCGTGAAGACGAGGTACACGTCGCTGGTGAGGCCGAAGATCGCCGGCACGCTGTCGAGGGCGAACAGGATGTCCGTTCCGCCGATCGCCGCCATGACGAGGATCATCGGCGTGAGGACCTTCTTGCCGTCGATGTGCGTGTAGAACTTGTCGCCGTCGTACTGGTCGCTCGTCTTGAAGATCCGCTTGGCCAGGCGCACCATCACGTTGTCGCTGGAGTGGTCGTCTCCCGGCTTGACCAGGTTGAACGCGGTCAGCAGCAGGATCAGGCCGAAGATGTAGAAGACCCAGGCGAACGAGTTGATCAGTGCGGCGCCGAGGAAGATGAAGCCGGTGCGGGCGATCAGTGCGAAGACGATTCCGAAGAGGAGCACCTTCTGCTGGTCGGCGCGGGGCACCTTGAAGCTCGCCATGATGATGAGGAAGACGAACAGGTTGTCGACCGAGAGGGCCTTCTCGGTGATGTACCCCGCGAAGTACTCCGATCCGGGCGTCGCTCCGCCGAAGACGAGGACGCCGAGCCCGAAGAGCACGGCGATGCCGACGTAGAGCGCCGACCAGATCGACGACTCCTTCAGCGTGGGCTCGTGGGCCTTCCGGACGTGGAAGAAGAAGTCGAAGAGCAGGAGCAGGACGATGAAGGCGATCGTCAGGGTCCAGATCAGGGGCGATACGGTCATGAAGGGGCTGGCCTCGCTCGTGAAGGGGGGTCGGGGGACGGTCGCGGGGGTCGCTCGTCAAGGGAAAAGGTAGCGAGGCACCGTGGCGAGCAGGGCGCCCGCCGCTGGATCGTGAGTATCTTCTCAGTTCTCAGCGCGTCCCTCGCGCCCAGCGGCCGGAGCGCCACACTGGTCACCATGACCGGCGCCGCTGTCGACAGGACCTTCCAGGACGCCTCCGGCGTCGTCATCCACTACCGCTGGTGGCCGCACCCCTCGCCCCGCGCGATCGTGCAGCTGGCCCACGGGGTCGGCGAGCACTCGGGGCGCTACGTCGAGCTGGCGGAGGCGCTGGTCGCCGCCGGGTACGCGGTCGCGGCGGACGACCACCGCGGGCACGGCCGGACCGGCCTCGAGCAGCACGGCGGCGACTCCTCCCGGCTCGGACTGCTGGGGCCGGGCGGCCTGCGCGCGACCGAGGCGGCGATCCTCCGGCTGACGGAGCTGCTCGCGGAGGAGAGCCCCGGCGTGCCGATCGTGCTGCTCGGCCACTCCTGGGGGTCGCTCATGGCGCAGCGGATCGTCGACCACCACTCCGGCGCCTATGCCGCGCTCGTGCTGAGCGGCACGGCCTACCGCCTCCCCGGGCACATGAACGCGGGCGACCTGGCGAAGCGGCACCGCGTCGCCGGCGGCCTCGGCCTCGAGTGGCTCTCCCGCGACCCGGAGGTCTGGCAGCGGTTCCACGACGACCCCCTCACCTTCACCACGCCGCTCGCGAAGCGGATCGGGCTGGTCGAGACCCTGCGGCTGGTCGGCCGCCCGAAGCGCGGGCCCGAGCATCCGCTGCCCCTGCTGCTGGTCGTGGGCGCCGACGACACCCTCGGCGGCGAGCGGTCGGTGCGCGCGCTCGCCCAGGCCTACCGGCGGCGGGCCGGGTACACGGACGTCTCGGTGCGGGTGTACCCGGAGGCGCGGCACGAGCTGTTCCAGGAGCTCAACCGGGCCGAGGTCACGGCCGATCTCGTGGAGTGGCTGGGCGAGCGCTTCCCCGCCCCGGCTCGCGCCTAGGCTGGCGTCATGCATGGCGAGTACAAGGTCCCCGGCGGAAAGCTCGTGGTCGTCGACCTCGACGTGGTCGACGGGAGGTTCGCCGGGTTCCGCCTGGCGGGCGACTTCTTCCTCGAGCCCGACACGGCCCTCGACGACATCGATCGCGCGGTCGTGGGCCTCCCGGCCGAGACGGACGCGAAGTCCATCGCCGCCGCCATCCGGCAGGCGCTCCCGGCCGACGCGGTCCTGCTCGGCTTCACGCCCGAGGCCGTCGCGGTCGCGATCCGCCGCTCGCTGCAGAAGGCGACCAGCTGGCGCGACTACGACTGGCGCATCGTGCACGACCGGGCCGTCCCTCCCGCGACCCACCTGGCGCTCGACGAGGTGCTGACCGCCGCGGTCGGCGAGGGCCGCCGGGAGCCGACGCTGCGGATCTGGGAGTGGGACCAGCCCGCCGTCGTCATCGGCAGCTTCCAGTCGCTCCGCAACGAGGTCGACCTCGACAACGCGGCGAAGTACGGCGTCGACGTGGTCCGCCGCATCTCGGGCGGCGGCGCGATGTTCATGGAGGCGGGCAGCGTCGTCACGTACTCGCTCTACGTCCCCGGCGACCTCGTCCAGGGGCTGACCTTCGCCGACTCCTACGCCTTCCTCGACGAGTGGGCCGTCAGCGCGCTGCAGTCGCTCGGGATCGACGCGGTCTACCAGCCGCTCAACGACATCACCTCGCCCTCGGGCAAGATCGGCGGTGCCGCGCAGAAGCGCCTGGGCTCCGGCGCCGTCCTCCACCACGTGACCATGAGCTACGACATCGACGCCGAGAAGATGGTGCAGGTGCTGCGGATCGGCCGCGAGAAGCTCTCGGACAAGGGCATCGCCTCCGCCGTGAAGCGCGTCGACCCGCTGCGCAGCCAGACCGGGCTCAGCCGCGCCGAGATCATCGAGCGCATGAAGGCGACCTTCGTGCAGCTGCACGGCGGCGAGGCGGGGACGCTGACCGAGGAGGAGTACGCGGCGGCGGAGGAGCTGGTGCGGACGAAGTACTCGACTCCGGAGTGGCTGCGGCGCGTCCCCTGACCGGCGGGCCCGGGGCGGCGGTCGTCGGCGTGTGGCCCCGGAGCGGAACGCGGCGGACCGGTCCGGCGGGCGCCCCTCAGCTCGCGAGGAGCTCCTGGTAGTCCGGGTGCTCGGCGATGAACTCGGCGACGAACGGGCAGGCCGGGACGATGCGCCCGCCGAAGCGCTCGTGCGCGTCGTCGAGGGCCGCCTCGACGAGGGTCTCGCCGAGGCCCTCGTGGCGGTGCTCGGGCGCGATCTCGGTGTGGAGGAAGACCACGTCGCGGCCGCGGACGGCGTAGTCCGCGACTCCGACGGTCTCGCCGTCGAGCCAGAGCGTGTAGCGGGACGAGTCCTCGTCGTGGCGCACCTCGGAGATCATCGCGCCACTCTACGCCGGAGCCTCCCGGCACCCGTCGAGCGCGGGCGCGAGGCGCGGAGCGTGTCGCCGGGCTCGCGCGCACTGGCACAATTGCCGGGTGCCCAGGACGATCCAGATCGCGGACGGCGTCCCGGAGTCGCGGAGCGCGGTGTTCCACGCCGACAATCTCGAGGTCCTGCCGCAGCTGGCCGACGGGGCCTTCACCGTCGTCTACCTCGACCCGCCGTTCAACACGGGCCGGGCGCAGGTGCGGACCTCGACCACCTCGGTGCGCTCCACCACCGGCACGATCGCCGGCTTCAAGGGGCGCAGCTACGAGCGGATCCGCGGCGACCTGCTCCGCTACGACGACCGCTTCGACGACTACTGGTCGTTCCTCGAGCCGCGTCTGGCCGAGGCGTGGCGGCTCCTCGCCGACGACGGCACCCTCTACCTCCACCTCGACTACCGCGAGGCGCACTACGCGAAGGTGCTGCTCGACGCGCTCTTCGGCCGCGAGTGCTTCCTCAACGAGATCATCTGGGCCTACGACTACGGAGCGAAGGCCACGCGCCGCTGGCCGACCAAGCACGACACGATCCTCGTCTACGTGAAGGACCCGCGCGGCTACCACTTCGACTCCGCCGCCGTGGACCGCGAGCCGTACATGGCCCCGGGCCTGGTGACCCCCGAGAAGGCCGAGCGCGGCAAGCGGCCGACCGACGTGTGGTGGCACACGATCGTCTCGCCGACCGGCCGCGAGAAGACCGGGTACCCGACGCAGAAGCCGGAGGGGATCCTCCGCCGCATCGTGCAGGCGTCCAGCCGCGAGGGCGACGCCGTCCTCGACTTCTTCGCCGGCTCCGGCACGACCGGTGCCGTCGCGCATGCTCTCGGCCGCCGCTTCGTCCTCGTCGACGAGCACGCCGACGCGGTCGCCGTCATGCGCCGCCGCTTCGCCGCCCTCGACCCGGCGCCGCTCTTCCTCTGACGCGGGCCCTCTCGACTCCTCAGACGTGTCGAGGTCGGTCGCTCCCACTGTCCAGAAGGTGTCGCACTCGACATCGATCGCTCCGACTGTCCAGGAGTTGTCGCACTCGACGCCGACTGCGACAACTCCTGGACAGTCGTGGTGGGAGGCGCGCCTCCCCAGGTGCGGGATCAGGGGTTCGTCCACAGAATGCGGATCGCGGGAGTCGGACGAGGATCACGGACCGCCAGAATCGCGGCATGTCCAGCACCGACCTCGGAGCCTTCACCCGGCGAGCGGCACTCCGCGCAGGGGTGACGGACGCCCGACTGCGCACTCCCGCCCTGGCCAGCCCCTTCCACGGAGTGCGCACCCGGGTGGCGCCCGTGACGCACCTGGAACGAGCCGCCGCCTACCTGCCGCGGCTGCGGCCCTGGCAGCTCTTCTCCCACCTGACCGCGGCCGAAGCCTGGGGAGTGCCGCTCCCGGCGCGACCCGGCGAGGACGATCCGATCCACGTGGCGGCGACGACGCCGCACCGGCCCCCAGGACCCGGGGTGTGATCGGCCACACCCTCACGGAGACGGACAGGGTCGAGCGGCACGGCCTGCCGGTGACGGGAGCGGTGTCGACGTGGATCGCGCTCGCCCCACTGCTGTCCGCCCGCGATCTCCTCGCGGCGACGGACCACCTCCTGTTCGAGCCGCGCTACCCGCGCCGGGACGATCCGCGTCCCCATGTCCGGCTTCACGAGCTGCAGGACCGCCTGGCCTCCCATCGGGGCCGGGGCCGACGCGGCCTGGCTGAGGCTCTGCGGCTGGCATCGACCGGAGCCGCCTCGCGGAGGGAGACCTGGCTCCGCGCTCTCGTCGAGGAGGCGGGACTGCCCGCGCCCGACGTGAACGCCGAGATCAGGATCGGCGGCCGACTGCTCGCGGTCGGCGATCTGGTCTTCGAACGGTGGAAGGTGGTGGCGGAGTACGACGGCGGCCAGCACCGGACGGACGACGCGCAGTTCTCACGCGATCGTGAACGGCTCCTGGCCCTGCACCTCGCGGGCTGGATCGTCGTGGTCGTCCGCGCGGAGGGTCTGACCCGGGGCAGGGCGCGCACGATCGCCGAGCTCCGTGCCGCTCTCGTGGCCCACGGCTGGCGACCGTGACGCACCCCGTCGACGGATCGACCCGCTCGTCCATCCCCGCCCCGCCGCCCGCGTCCGCCTCACCGTCCGGATCCGTTCGCCCGTCCGCATCCGATCGAGCACGCGGAGTTCTCCGACTGTCCAGGAGTCGTCGCACTCGGCGTCGACTGCGACGACTACTGCGTACTCGCGGGCCGGCGTCAGCTGCTGGCGCGGATGACCAGCGACGTCGGCATCAGCGTGCGGTGCTCCACGGGGAGCCCCTCGATGCGGGCGGTCAGCAGCTCCACCATGCGGGCGCCGAGCTCGTCGGGGAGCTGGCGCACCGTGGTCAGCGCGGGGACGGCGTTCCGCGCGAAGAGATCGTCGTCGAAGCCCACGACGGACACGTCCTCGGGGATCCGGCGGCCGGCCTCGCGGAGGGCGGCGTAGGCGCCGACCGCCATCTGGTCGTTCGCGGCGAAGACGCCGTCCAGGTCGGGGTCGCGGGCGAGGAGGCGGCGCATCGCCTCGGTGCCGCTGGCCGGCGAGAAGTCTCCCCACTCGACGAGGTCGTCGGCGAGGCCGGCGTCGGTGAGTGCGCCGCGCCAGCCGATCAGGCGGTCGACGCCCGGCGGCATGTCGGCGGGGCCCGCGATGGTGGCGATCCGGCGCCGGCCGCGCTCGATCAGGTGCGCGGTGGCGACGGCCGCCCCCTCCGTGTTGTCCACGTCGACGAAGTAGGAGCCGCGCTCGTCCGGCGAGAGCGGCCGGCCGCCGAAGACGATCGGCAGCGTGCCCGAGAGCGCCGCGTAGGAGTGGTCGCCGGAGTGGTGCGAGACCACGAGCGCGCCGTCGACATTGCCGCCGAGCAGGTACCGCCGCGTCTTCTCGCCGTCCGTCTCGGACGCGATCAGCATCGAGAGCGTGTAGTCCGTGTCGGCCAGGCGCATCGCGGCGCCCTGCACGATCGAGGCGAAGAACGGGTCCGCGAAGACGCGCGCGGTCGACTCCGGCACGATCAGCGCGATCGACTGCGTGCGCCGCGAGGCGAGCATCCGCGCCGCGTGATTGGGCACGTAGTCGAGCTCGCCGATCGCCTTCTCCACGGCGGCCACGATCTCGGCCGCCACCTGCGGGGCGCCGTTGACCACCCGCGAGACCGTCGCGCGCGAGACTCCGGCCCGCGCCGCGACCATCTCGAGGGTGGGGGAGCGGCCCCCGCCGCGGACGCCCGTCGGCTCGCTCACGGGTCAGTCCAGGATCGCCGCGGCGCTGCCGCCGAGCAGTCGGGAGTAGACCAGGCCCGAGTCCTTCACGATCCGCTCCTGCGTGTCGTAGTCGACGCGCACGATGCCGAAGCGCTTCTCGTAGCCCCAGGCCCACTCGTAGTTGTCGAGGAGGGACCAGACGAAGTAGCCGCGGACGTCGGCGCCCTGGTCGATCGCGTCGGCGACCTTCTCGACGTGGTCGAGCACGTACTGCGTGCGGTCCGCGTCGTGCACGCGGCCGTCCTCGACGACGTCGTCGTAGGCGGCGCCGTTCTCGGTCACGTAGAGCGGAGGGAGGTTCTCGTACTCCAGGCCCAGGCGGGTCAGCAGGTAGCGCAGCCCGTCGGGGTTCACCTCCCAGTCCATCGCGGTGCGCGGCAGACCGCGCGACGGGAAGGTGATGAACTCGGAGCCGACCCAGGGGGAGCCGACCTCGCGGTCGGTCGCCTGGGCGAAGTCGTCGGCTCCGGCCGGCAGCGGATGCGCCGAGACGTTGTCGTCGTGGTAGTGGTTCACGCCGAGGAAGTCGAGCGGGAGCGAGATGAGGTCGAGGTCGCCGTCGACGATCAGCTCGTCGAGCCCGAGCCCTTCGACGTCCTCGAGCAGGTCCTCGGGGTACTCGCCGCGCAGCAGCGGGTCGAGGAAGATCCGGTTCTGGAGCGCGTCGAAGCGGCGTGCGGCGTCGAGGTCGGCCTCGTCCTCGGGGTCGTCGGGGACGGCGTTCGAGAGGTTGAGCGTGATGCCCAGGTTCTGCGCTCCGAGCTGCCGGAGCGTCGAGACGGCCAGCCCGTGGGCTAGGTGCGTGTGGTGCACGGCGGCGAGGGCCTTCTGCTGCGAGATCACGCCGGGGGCGTGCACGCCCGCGCCGTAGGAGAGCAGGGTCGAGCAGAACGGCTCGTTGAACGTCGTCCAGTGCTGCACCCGGTCGCCGAGGCTCTCGTAGACGGCCTCGGCGTAGTCCCGGAAGCGCTCGGCGGTGTCGCGGTTCGCCCAGCCGCCGGTCTCCTCGACGGCCTGCGGGAGGTCCCAGTGGTAGAGGGTGAGCCACGGCAGCACGCCGGCGCCGAGCAGCTCGTCGACCAGGCGGGAGTAGAAGTCGAGGCCCTCGGGGTTCACCGCGCGGTCGCCCGGCTTGACGCGCGCCCAGCTGACCGAGAAGCGGTAGGAGCCGAGCCCCAGCTCCTTCATCAGCCGCACGTCCGCGGGCATCCGGTGGTAGTGGTCCACCGCGACCTCGGGGGTGTCGCCCTTCGCGACCGCTCCGGGGACGCGGGAGAACGCGTCCCAGATGCTGTCCTCCTTGCCGCCCTCGTGGCCGGCGCCCTCGATCTGGGCGGCGGCGGTCGCGGATCCCCAGAGGAAGCCGGCGGGCCAGTCGCGGACGGCGAGCCGGTCGACGCGGGCGATCTGCTCCGAGAGGCTCGGGGTCGCGGGGGAGGGGGTGGGGGCGGCGCTCATTGCGGACTCCTTCGGCAGCGGTCCGACCATCCTAGAGCCCCGGTGGAGCGCTCTCTCGCCCCGGAACGCGGGACACCGCGCCCCGGACGACCGCGAGGCGCCGCCTCCCCGGCCGGACACCGCGGTGAGGGCGGTGTCCGGGCGGCGGAGGCGGCGCCTCGGAGGAGAGGAGCGGAGCGCAGGACGCGGGCCGGTCGGCGCTTCCCGATCAGGCCCGGTGGGCGCCGTGCCCGTCGCGGGGAGGAGCGGTGCGGATCGAGTCCGTCCGGACTTCCGGCTCGATGCTGCCCGCGGCCAGGTCGGCCCCGGCGCGCGCGGCCAGCTGCGGGACCGTGCGGCGCAGCTCCTCCGCGCTGTTCTCGGCCGCGAGGTCGTGCGCCTCCTGCATGGCCGACTTCGCGCGCAGCGGCGGGGTCCTGAGGAACCACGAGAGCACGAAGGCCAGCAGGACCACGCCCAGCGCGACCTGGAACACGGTCACGGTCGCGTCGTTGAACCCGGTCAGGAACGGGGCCGACAGGGCGCGGTCCGCGGTGTTCAGGAACGACGTGTCCCCGTCGAGCGCCGAGCCGATCGCGGCGGTGTCCTGCGACTGCAGCAGCTTCAGGATCCCGGCGTTGGCCGGGTCCGCGGCGACGGCCGGATCGGTGACGGCCCGCTGCAGATCCGCCGCGAGCGCCGGGTTCTTGAAGGCCGCGGCGATGGTGTCGGGGATCCGGCTGAACAGCACCGAGAAGATCACGGCGGTGCCCAGGGTGCCGCCGATCTGGCGGAAGAACGTGGAGGCGCTGGTCGCGACTCCCATGTTCGCCACGTCGACCGAGTTCTGCGAGGCCAGGGTGAGGGTCTGCATCATCTGCCCGAGCCCGAGGCCCAGCATCAGCATCCCGCCCATCATGAAGATCACCGGCTTGTCGATCGTCACGAAGGTGAAATAGAAGAACGCGGCCGACATCAGGAACGTGCCGACGATCGGGAAGGCGCGGTAGCGGCCCGTGCGCGAGATGATCTGACCCGAGACGATCGAGGCGATCATCAGGCCGAGGATCATCGGCAGCATCAGGAAGCCGGACTCGGTCGGCGTGGCGCCGTTCACCAGCTGCAGGTACAGCGGGATCGCCATCATGCCGCCGAACATGCCGAAGCCGACGAGGACGCCCAGCACGGTCGCCATCGAGAAGGTCGGCGAGCGGAAGAGCTTGAGGGGGATGAGCGCGTCGTCGCCCATCATCCGCTCGGCCGCGATGAAGCCGATGACGCCCAGCGCGCCGACGATGTAGCAGACCCACGCGATCGGCGAGCCCCAGCCCCACTCGCGGCCCTGCTCGGCGATCAGCAGCAGCGGTCCCGCGGCGATGACGACGAGGGAGGCGCCCCACCAGTCGATCCGCACCGAGCGCTTGCCGGCGGGCTTGGGCAGGTGGAGGAACCGCACGACGATGAAGAGCGCGACGGCGCCGATCGGGAGGTTGATCAGGAAGACCCAGCGCCAGCCGGTGATGAAGAGGATCTCGGGGGTGCCGGCGAGCAGGCCGCCGATGAGCGGTCCGACGACGCTGGAGATCCCGAAGACGGCCAGGAAGTAGCCCTGGTACTTGGCGCGCTCGCGCGGGGGCAGGATGTCGCCCATCACCGTGAGCGCGAGCGACATGAGTCCGCCGGCGCCCAGGCCCTGCACGGCGCGGAAGCCCGCGAGGCCGAGCATCGAGGTCGAGAAGCCGGCGAGCGTCGAGCCGATCAGGAACAGCACGATCGCGATCAGGTAGAGCGGGCGGCGTCCGAAGATGTCGGAGAGCTTGCCGTAGATCGGCGTCGCGATCGTCGAGACGATCAGGTAGGCGGTGGTCACCCACGCCTGCTGCGAGAGGCCGTCGAGGTCGTCCGCGATGGTGCGCATCGAGGTGCCGACGATGGTCTGGTCGAGCGAGGAGAGGAACATCCCCGCCATCAGGCCGAAGATGACGAACAGGATCTGCCGGTGCGACATCACGGCGCCGGACGGCGTCGAGGTCGGAGCGGATGGAGTGGAGGCGGAGTCGGCCACGGTGGTCCCCTTGTCTGGCGGACGCGTCCAGGCACGGCGATCCGCCGCAAACGTTGCGTGCTGCGCAAAGTTACACCGCGTGCGGAGAGCGCGACAGAGCGTCCGGCGAGCCTGAACGGGATCTCAGGGCCGCCGTGCCGGGGCCGTGCGTCAGGCCGGAGCGGGGACCGCCTCGTCCGCCCAGCCGGCCTCGCGGAGCGCTGCGCGGGCCTCGGCTCGGGCCGAGTACGGCGTGCGCACGCCGAGGATGTCGCGGTAGTTCTGGTGCCCGGGGCCGGCCCAGAGGATGGCGTCGCCCTCGTGCGCCAGGGACACGGCGACGCGGATGGCGCGCTTGGGGTCGTCGACCTCGTGGATCTCGGCGTCCGGACGTGCGGCGCGGGCGGCCTCCACGAGGGTGCGCCGGATCGAGGCCGGGTCCTCGAAGCGCGGGTGGTGGTCGGTCACGACCAGCACGTCGCTGCCCAGGACGGCGGCTTCGGCCATGGCCGGGCGCTTGAGCGCGTCCCGGTCGCCGTCGGCGCCGAACACCATGACCACGCGGCCGGGAGTGACCTCGCGGACGGCCTCCAGGGTGCGGGCGAAGGCGTCGGCGCTGTGTCCGAAGTCGACGTACACCGTGGGGCCGCGGTCGCCGGAGACGCGCTCGGTGCGGCCGGGGAGGGAGGCGTCCACTCCGCCGTCGCGGTGCAGCGCGGCGCGGATCTCGCCGATCGGCCGACCGGACTCGATCAGCATCACGATCGCCAGTCCGGCGTTGGCGGCCATGTGGGTGCCGATGATCGGGACGGAGGTCGTGATGGCACGGCCCTCGCGGTTGCCGATCCGGAAGCGGGTGCGGCCGAACTCCTGCTCGAGCACCGTCATGGTCCAGTCGGCGTCGACGCCCGGGAGGGAGGTGATCGTGGTGACCGGCACGCCGGCGACCTCGACGAGGCGCGCGCCCGCGGGGGAGTCGAGCGAGACGACGGCCCGGCGCGCGCGATCGGGCTGGAACAGCTGGGCCTTCTCGCCGAAGTAGGTGTCCATGTCGCCGTAGTCGTCGAGGTGGTCGTGGCTGAGGTTCGTGAAGCCGGCGACGTCGAAGACCACGCCGTCGACGCGGTGGCGGGTGAGCGCCTGGGCGCTGACCTCGATCGCGGCCGCGCCGACGCCCTCCTCCTCCATGCGGGCGACGAGCGCGTGCAGCTCCGTCGCCTCCGGGGTGGTCAGGCCGCTGGTCACCGAGGTGTCGCCGATGTGGCGCTCCGCGGTCGAGCTGAGGCCGGGCACGACGCCGAGCTGGCGGAGGATCCCCTCGAGCATGTGGACGGTCGACGTCTTGCCGTTGGTGCCGGTCACGCCGAGCAGCACGGGGGAGCGCTCGGCCGTCCCGTAGACGGCGGCGGCGACGGCGCCCAGGCGGGAGCGGGGGTCGTCGACCACGAGGACGGGCAGACCGGTCGCGCGCGCGGCGTCGGCGCCCGCGGCGTTGGTCAGCACGGCGGAGGCGCCGCGGGCCACGGCCTGCTCGACGAACTCGGCCCCGTGGCGGTTGACCCCGGGCAGGGCGACGAAGAGGTCACCGGGCTCGACGTCGGAGGCGATCAGCGTCACTCCGCTGATCTCGGCCGTCAGGCCGCCCTCGTCGCCGATCTCGAGCGTCCGAGCGAGGGCGGCGAGAGGGACGGAGGGTGCGGTGAGGGGTCGGAGCATGGGGTCCTTCCATCGACGGCTCCGTGGGGGGCCGTGCAGCCGAGGGGGCGGTCGCACGCGGAGTCGTGGCTGTCACTCAAGCTAGGGGGTCTGCTTATGTGAATCCTTAGAGGATATGCGCGACCCGCGTGGAGGGGCACGGGTGGACAGAACCGATCGCCGGTGCTTCAGCAGATGCGCAGGAACGGGTCTGTCTAGGCTCGGAGGATGACGTCGAACGAGAACGAGCCGACCGATGGGCGCCCCGTCGGCCGCCGAGCCCTGGTCATCGGGGGTGTGGCCGCCGCGGCGGGCCTGACCGCGCTGGGGGTCGGAGCCGCCATCGGGAACGGAGCGCCGGCGCCCTCGCCGACCCCCTCGACGGCGCCGCCCGCTCCGTCGCCCTCCGCGGCCGCGACCACCTCGACGCCCACGGCGGTGCCGACCGCCACTCCCACTCCCACTCCCACCGCCTCCGGGATCGACCTCACCGCGCAGTCCGTCGACGACCCGGCGAGCACCTGGGTCGTCGTCAACAAGCTGCGGACGCTCGCGCCGGTCGACTACGTCCCCGCCGACCTGACCTTCCCCGACGTGCCCTACGTCAACCGGCAGCTGATGCGCCAGGCGACCGCGGACGCCCTCGTCCCGCTCTTCGCCGCCGCCCGCTCCGAGGCCGGCCTCTCGCTGGCGGTGCAGAGCGCCTACCGCTCCTACGACACCCAGGTCAGCGTCTACGCGGGCTGGGTGTCCTCGCGCGG